>NZ_JAPFQV010000088.1:0-22663 GCF_033804685.1 Micromonospora sp. RTP1Z1 | reverse complement strand
TGGTTTGAAGCCTCCCCCCGAGTGGGCGGCTCCGAAGGGCCAAACCTTCATCTCCCGCACAGCATCAACTCCGCAGCTCTGCCTACATATCAAGCTCCTTCGTCGTTCAGGGCACAACAACGCCGTTCAGTTAGGGATTGCAGATCATTAACACGCTGTCGTGTCCGCTGGGACGCTGATGCCTTCTGCGGTGGCGAGGCGGTAGAGGTCGTCGAGTGTGGCGAGCCGGTGTGGGCTTGGGTGGATGGTGTGTCCGGCCTGCTGTAGGAGTTGGCGGGTCTCGCGGATGTGCCTGTTGATCGTCTCGGGTCGGACGTGGAACAGGGCGGCGACGGCGGTCTGGGCAGGGCGAGGCGTTGGTGCAGGACGGTTGCCAGGAGCCGGTCGGCGAGGGTGAGGACGGGACGGCGGCCGGTGCCGGGGGCGGTCAGCCGTGGACGGTGACCGCGCCGCTTGTCCAGGTTCGCCTCCCGCTGCCGAGGGTGCAGCGTCATCAGCGCGGTGATGAGCGCGTCCCATTGTTGTGCTGGCAGTCCGGTCAGGGCGGGGTGGCGTAGCCAGGCCAGGTCGGGGCTGGGCTGGTCGAACGGGTCAGGGTCGGTGGTGATGTGTTGATATGCCTCGGGACGCAGCGTGTAGTTCCAGTCGCCGTGCCAGTCGTGGCGGGTCACGGGTAACGCCTCGTGCTGCCGGTCGCTGATGCGAACCCCGGTGTCGTAGGTGTTGGTGTCCAGTTGCGCGTGCACGCGCAGCCCGGTGCGGGTCGTGGTGGCGGCGATGGTCTGCACGATGACCTCGTGGCTAGACAGCGGCCGGCCCCGCCAGTTCATCGTGATGTGGGAGAACAGCCGGTGTTCGACCTTGTTCCACTTGGACGTGCCGGGTGGAAAGTGACACACCGTGATCTCTAGCCCGGTCTCCACGGCCAAGGCCGCCAGTTCCGCTTTCCATGCGCGGGTGCGGTAGCCGTTGGAGCCGCCCGCGTCCGCGGTGATCAGCAGCCGCCGGGCGTGCGGATAGTCGCTGCGGCCGGCCGCGGTCCACCAGCGGCGGATGGACTCGACCGCGAACGCGGCGGTGTCGTGGTCGGTGCCCACGTTGACCCAGCCGGCGTTGGCGGCCAGATCGTAGATCCCGTACGGCACCGCCTTGCCCAGACTGTCATCGGGGAAGTCGTGCGTGCGGGTGCGCACCGGCTCACCCGTCGGCCGCCACTGCTGACCGGCGTTGGTGAACTGACCGACCAGCTCTTTCTTTTTGGTGTCCACGCTGACCACCGGGTCACCGGCCGCCTGGTAGCCCTTGACGTGCTCGTTGATGTAGCGGAACTGCGCGTCGCGGTCCGGATGCTGCTTGCCCTCGATGGTCTTGGTGTTGGCCTGCAGGCTGAACCCCTCCTGGCGCAGCAGATCAGCGACCGTGTCGGCACCGACCCGGTGACCCTGGGCGCTCAACTCCGCAGCCAGGGCGCGGGTCGACTTCGTCGTCCATCGCAGCGGCGACATCGGATCACCCCGCTCATCCGGCTCGACCAGCGCCAGCAGCGCCGGGCGCAGCCCGGAATCCAGGTCAGACAGCCGCTTGCGACCACCGCCAGGACGCCGCGTCCTACCCAACGGTTGTTTGCCAGCCTCCAGATCGGACATCCCCCGCGACACCGTGTTCTCCGCGACCCCCGCCGCCCGGGCCACCGCCCGGATCCCGCCGTGCCCCAGCGTCCGAGCCTCGGCACCCATCAACAGACGACGCTGCCGCTCATCCAGATGCGGGAAGATCACCTCGAACTTCGCCGCCAGCACCTGCTCGGTCTCCACGGTCACGGCTATACCACATCCGACACCGTCCAGGAGGGAAGCCGCTACTTGTTTTTCGGCAATCCCTAACTGAACGGCGTTGCGGCTAGTACTCCAGCCGGAGATCTTGATCAGGGCTCGATGAGTGCCTGTCTGGCGTAGTGGCTGGCCCTGGCGCGGGCTTGGTGTCGACGGCGCCGGATCGACCATGTGAGCTGGTCGGTGTGGCGTCTGGTCGGTTCGATGATCAGGACGTTGAACAGGTGGCGTAGCTCGTTGGCGGTCAGTGGGATCAATGCGGGTTCGGATGGGCCGTCGGCTCGGGTGGTGGCGGTCGCGGCGGCGAGGAAGGCGTGAGCGAGGATCACCAGGGTGGTCCACCGGTGCCAGGAGCGCCAGCGCCGGTTCTGGTGTTGGTCCAGGCCGAGGGCGGTCTTCGCGGCCTGGAACGACTCCTCGATCTTCCAGCGGCGTCCGGCCACGGATACCAGCGTGCCCAGGGGCACGGGCTGCGGGGACCAACAGCGGTAGAAGGCCAGTTCACCGGTGCGCCGGTTGCGGCGCATCAGCAGCCAGTGGCGGCCGGTGTGCTCATCGCCGTGGGCGGGCAGGGACGTGAAGGCCCAGTCGTAGTAGCGGTGCCCTTTCGCGCCCGCGCCTGCCGAGATCCGCTGCCAGGCGGTTGGGGGCAGGGCTACGGCAAGGTCGTCGACGCGTTGAATACCGATGCCGGTGATCACCCGGTGGGAACGGGCCACGGCCAGGACGTAGCCGAGACGGTGAACGCGCAGCGCGGCGGCCAGACGTGGGTCACCGCTGTAGGCCTCATCGGCTGCCACCCATCGACACGGCAGTCCGCCGGCGACTGCGGAGTCGATCATCCGTCGGGCCAACAGCGGCTTCGTGGCGAACGTCGTGTCGTCGGGGACACCGGCCTCGGCCCTGCGCTGCGGATCCTCACACCAGGCTTTGGGCAGGTAGAGCGCCGCGTCAACCAGCGCGTGCCCGGCCTCGGTGGCATAGACCAGATGCGCCGCGAGCTGGCAGTTCTCGATCTTCCCGGCCGTGCCCGAGTACTGGCGCTGGACCCCGAGGCGTGTGTCGGCCCTTCTTCAGATCCCCCGTCTCATCCACGATCAGGACCGCGTCCGGGTCACCCAGCTGCCCAGCAATGAACCCGCGCACGTCCGCGCGACCCTGCCCGTCGTCCCACTGAGCGCGGGCAAGCAGATCCTGCATCCCGTCCGGCGAGGCGTCACCGGCGTGCTCAGCGATCGTCCAGCAGTTCTTCCGCGGCAACGGCGCCAACAACCCCCGCACGAAGTCCCGCACCCGCCGGCGGGGCTCCGGCCTGCGGAAACGGACTCCGACGGTCACCATCAGCTCGTCGAACAACTCCCGCCACCGCCGGGCGTCTACCCTGTAGGCGGCAGCCACCGCCGCATCATGGTCAGTCCACACAACCGTCCATGTTCAATGGTGGCTGCTCCCGCGTCAGCCCCGGGAACCACCTCCCGATCAGCCAAGGTCAAGATCTCCGGCTGGAGTACTAGGTCCGCCGGGGGCAATCGAGACGTTAATGCCGTTGTCGGCGAACCAGCCCTTGCCGATCGCGACGGCCTCGCCGAGCTGACCGTTGTCGAGCAGCCACCCGAGCTGCATCGACAGGGGTGCCCCTGGGTCTCTGCCTCCGGCACCCGTCGCCGTGGCCGGGCCGCCACCTCCGCCGCACGCGGTGAGGACGGCGGGTCCGGCAGTTGCTGCGCCGAGGAGCAGCGCACCGCGCTTGAGGACGTTGCGCCGGCTCCATGCGGTCTCAGTCATGGGTTCTCTCCCATCGTGTGAGCCGCGTCCGGGATGGGGGGCGACCCGGTCGCGGCAAGGGGTACCGAGCCGATGGCCCAAGCGGCCGTCAGCGGCAGTAAACGTGTGTTGTGGGGTTTAGAAGGTGGGGGGCGTAATGATCCAAATCGCCTTCACCGGGTCCGGGCCGGGATTCCGGTACCAATGGGGCGTGGTGCTTGCGTAGGTGATTGAGTCCCCCGCTTCGAGGACGTACCGAGTGCCGTCGAGGTAGACCTCGTGCCGTCCTTCGAGGACAAGTCCGAACTCCTCACCGGGGTGGCTGAAGGGCGTCTCTGTGGTGTCGTAGCCAGCGGGCGCCTCGACCCAGATGGCCTCGAGTGCGCCGTCCAGGTTGGGGGTTAGCAGGGCGTGGAGGGCATCGACGTCCCCGGATGAGTGCATGTCGAGGACGCGGCGTTCGTGGGCACGCACGACAGGCGAAGTCACCATCGCGGTGTGGAAGAGGCGGCCGATCGGCACATCCAGTGCGTGCGCCAGCTGGACGAGCGTGTTGAACGATGGATTGCCTCGGCCACGCTCGATCTGACTAATGAGCCCGATGCTGACGTCAGCCTTGTGCGCCAGCCCCTCAAGCGTCAGTCCCCGCAGCTTGCGCAGCGTCCGCAGCTGCAGACCGACGGTGGCCATAAGGGCCTCTGTGTTGGGGCCCTCGTTTAGCTGTTCGGCGAGCGGGGCGGTCATCGCGTGTCCTGACGGTCGGCGGTGTGACGGCCCTCACTCAAGCAGCACTCTTGATCGGCAGTCAAGGCCCGGGGTGAACTTTTTCATTATGCCGCCAAGGATGTCCGGCCCTGGCAACTGCGCGAGCCAGCAGAGACCCTGAGCGTGTGGGGTTCGAGAATTGGGTTACATCCGCTGACCTGCAGTTCGGCACATGCTCGCCGCCAGCGTGGCCGACACGATGGAGGCCATGATCGCGTCCCTTCCGTACCTGCTGCCTCGCCAGGTCCTGCAGACGTTGACCCAGATCGCCCGCGATGGCGGGGCCAAGGATGTCGAGATACTGCACTCCGCCACCAGGTGGCGGTGCTACGCCGACAGGTGCACCGCCCCGATCTCGAACCGGCCGACCGGGTGGTACTGGCCGCCTTGTCGCGGCCGCTGCCCCGCCCGCGCTGGGCGGCGTTCTTCGTCACCCCAGCGACCCTGCTCCCCTGGCACCGACAGCTGATCGCCCGGCACTGGACCTACCCGCACGCCCGGCCCGGCCGGCCACCGGTCGACCAGCAAGCGCGGGACGTGGTGCTGCGACTCGTCGCGGAAAACCCGACCTGGGGACACTTCCGAGATGACGATGAGTGCGACTCTGAAGCTCGTGCAAGTCTAGCCGCGAGGTGACCTCTTCGGATTCGCCGAAGAGGTCACCGAGCAGCAAGCCCTGGTCAGGGCGGTGCTGCTGAGATTGATCTTCCAGAGAGCAGGACGACTCCGGACTGACAGAAAGACGCACGCAGAGACGGACACCTATGACTTGGCCGCATCGCCAGCGTGCCCCAGCCATCGACTTGGTATCTGAAGTTGCTCAGCGCCCACGCGTCGGGCGGGGTGACCACTTCGGTCTTCTCTGGGAGGTCACGCTCACCCGCTTGCCCACATCGTGGCAGGTCATGGCACCCTTCGCGTCGATCCCCGGGTGAGCACTTCGGACGCGGTGACCACTTCGCCAACCTGCACCCAATCTGAACCCACCTGCAAGGAACGAGCAATCGCAAGGTCCTTACCACGCTGACCTGCCTATACTCCCTACCAGGCGACATAGAATGCTGTCGACTACTGCTCAATACGGCTGAGCACTCCGGTGTGAACCGGGACGCTGCACCGCCTTTGAACTGCCGAAACGTGGAGCCGCAGGTGAGCGGGTGTGCCGTTGGGCGCAGTTGGGCGCCGTTCTATGCAGTTCAGCGCCGTTCAGCGCGCCCCATTGCTCCCAACCTGCTCCCCCACCATCCACCGGCAGGCCGTACGACGGGCGTTGACGCCCGGTTGGGCCATCGGCCGTCGAGGCCTCCGTGCCTGGATGCCACGTCGCCCATGCGCTCGACAATGAGCAGCGTCAGACTCTGGCCGCTTGGTGCAGGGGTGATTCCGCCGGTAGGCAAGGTCCGTCTGCACGTCAACGGGAGCAGGGCCGGGCGCGATTTGACACTCGTCTGGCGATCTCCGCACCGCCGGGGTGATCTTTCAGTAAAATTTCGGGAGTGGACGGCGATTCGAACACTCGGCTTGAGCGCATTCTCGGCGTACCGCTCGCGCAGGATGCGGTGCGCCAGTGGCCGCAGTCCGGCGAGCTGATCCGGGGACGGGCGCGAATAGCGGAAGTGGAGTCGCACTTCGTCGGGCTTCGGCTCGGCGTCGGCATGCGGCACTCCTGCGGAGACACCTTGGTCGTCGAGTGGAGCAACGATTATGGTGACGGCCGGATCTACCGCAACGTCTCGATCGCCGAGCTGCGCAATGGCGAGGCGATCCGGGTGACCGACTACTGGGGCGAGCCGTTCACCGCGCCCGAGTGGCGGCAAGCGCTAGGCGAGAAACTGGACCTGCGAGGCAGCGGCGTGTGGCCAACATCCGACGACCTGACCGTCAGCTGACGCCGGTCCCGGCTGCCAAATGTGTCCGACTCGTTCCGATCTGCAGAGACGGTCATCGGAGAAAGTATGAAGACAACCAAGTGGTTCCCGGGTCGCGGATACGCATCAGAGTTATGAACGAGAGCTGACGGAATTCCCTCCACGCCGAATCATTTGTCTACGCGTGAAGACTGGCCCCCGGGGCGGCGCGAATGACGGTCGCCCCCGGTCACGCCTGTCAAGTCCTCGCGATGAACCGTACCCAGCAAATGGCCTTCCGGGTCGGTGATGATCGCGTAGGTCAGGTGGTGGGCGCGCAGATGGGACTCGACGTCGGCCAGGGCTGAATGGGGGCGCAGCGTCGAGGGGCCGGACTCCATCACTTCCTGGGCCGTGGTGCCGGGGGCGGCATCGAGGGCGGCGTGCCGGAGTCGGCCGAGCAGAGTGCGGTCGCCGGCGACAACAAGGGCGAACCGGTACGGGGAGGCGTCGACGCGGGCACGAACGGCGGAGAGCGCCTCCTCGGGGCCGGCGGTGGGAACGTCGTGGCGGAGCCGGCTACCCACGGTAGGTGCGCTGGCCGAAGCGCCGCCGATGGGCAGGTTGTGCGCGAGCCAGTCCACCTTGCCGGCGGCATAGTCGTAGACGTCGGTAAACCCGAGGGCTTCGAGCCGGCACGCGGCTCGCGGGCTCATGTCTCAAAGGCCGTCCCAGCAGTAGACGACGATTGGGCGGGTGCGGTTGAGGCCAGCGGTCGTGTCGGGGTTGAGGACCTTCAGGGGGATGCTGAGAGCGCCGGGCAGATGCTGGCTGGCGTACTCGGTCGCGGGCAACACCTCGACGAGCTGGGCGCCCGCGTCAAGCAACGCACGCAGCTGCGGCAACTCGATCCGGGCGACCATCAGTCGGCCGCCAAGGCGGATTGCCGGCGCTGCAGTGCGGCCAGGATCCACTCATCGGGCGGGGTACCCCGAACACCATCCTGTGTCGGGTAGAGCCGGCACTGCAGGCCGTAATCCGTGCGTTGCTCGGCCGTCGTGTCGACGTCCACGCCGTCGATTCGCAGGGTCGGCGATCCGAGGAAGCGGTGCGCCCGGGCGTCAACGTCAGTCTCCACCGCGCGCTCATGGATCGGATCGTCCACCCCAGCGCTGTCGAGCAGCGCCCGCAGATGCGGCACGAAGCCCTCGTGGTTCGGGCAGCCGTCGAAGAACAACACCTCGATCACGCTCATCCGTCCTTCCCTCGACGGCCAGCCGAACGGCAGCAAGTCGGTGTGCGGGTAGACGCCCCGGCCCCTGCAGCAGCCGATGGTCCTGGCCGGGCCGGCTGCATGCCCACCCCCTCCAGGAGGGCCGCCCGCCCCTGTCTCGTAGAGCCCGCCGGCATCGTCGGCGTACGTATGCAGCTCCATCAGTCGTTCCGCATCGAAGCCTGGCACCCAAGCCGCGTGCAGGTCGAGCCGACAGCAGTGGCTCCCGCACCTGCACCAGGGTCTCGCGGCGCGCGGTTGACTGCCGTCTGGGTCCTGCGGACATGTCGACTGTAGCGGCACGCGCCGATTGCGTTCCGGATCGGTGGCAGCATGCCTGGGCAGTCTCGGCCGCGACCGCGACGTCCTCCGCAGTGCAGCGTCTCGGCGGTCACTCAACGGTGACCCGCGGTTGTGGCGGATCGGTGGGCGGCGTGGTGACGTCCACCGCAGGATCGTCATTGCGTCTGACCGGCGGTGGGGTCTTTGGTGGCCGTGCCGGAGCGGTCCTCTGGGGGTGTTGTGCGCCGCAGCGCGTGCCGGCGTTCGGCCTCGGACTTCACTGTGGCGAGCGAGCCGGCGACCGTCGCCTCCCACCGCCGTGCGACAACCGCCGCCCACCCGGCTCCCAGCGCCCAGCCATCGGTGCTCATCTCGCCGGTGTACTCCAGTCGGGTGTGGCCGCCGTCGTCGGTGAGGGAGAAGCGTTCCCGAACGTGCGGCACGGGGCCGCGCACGAGGCGGAAGTCGACGGCGTCGGGGCGGGCGAAGGCAACGGTCTCGACCGTCTGGGTGACCAGGCCACGGCCGACCGCCGTACGGTGGGCGGCCAGGACCATTCCGTCACCGCGTTCCAGCACCTGGATCTTCTCCTGCTGCGCCCTCGTGGCCCGGCCGAGGTACGGCTGGGCGATCACGTCGAAGACCAGCTCACGAGGCGCGGCGATCTCGAGCACTTGCGGCCCGAGCGCGCGTGTCCGCCGACCGATGCCGAGATCTAGGGTGAGCCTGCCGGTGACCAGCCCCAGGTACCCGACCGACCCGGCTGCCGCCGCGGTCATGGCCGCCAGCGTCCAGCCCGCTCGCAGCGGTCCTGGCATGGTCGTCTCCAATCTCGTGTCCGAGCACCGGTTTCCGCTCAACGCCGTTTCACGGCCGTCAGCAGGGCGTAGCCGAGAACACCGTCGGCGACTGCGGTTCGGGCGGCGGCCAGCACTGCCGGGG
The DNA here is from genome assembly GCF_033804685.1 of Micromonospora sp. RTP1Z1. Lineage (NCBI taxonomy): Bacteria > Bacillati > Actinomycetota > Actinomycetes > Micromonosporales > Micromonosporaceae > Micromonospora > Micromonospora sp. RTP1Z1. The sequence continues at coordinate 13,958 of NZ_JAPFQV010000088.1, read as the reverse complement.
CGCGTGCGAAGTCCACGCCGAGGGCCTTGGCCCGCGCCCGGGCGGTCATCCACACGACGGTGAGGCGGGCCTCGATCTGATCGATCATGGCCGCGATCGCGTCGTCGTGGCGTTCGGTATGGGTGACCGTCAGCCCCGCGCCAGTCAGCAGGGCGGCGTACTCGTCGAGGGGGCGGGCGTCGGCGACGCACGCGATCCACGCCCCCATCCCAGTCAGCTCGGGCGGGAGCCGGTCGGGGGTGACGGTGACGTCGGTCATCCCGAGCCGGCCGCCCGGACGCAGCACCCGGGCCAGCTCGGCGGCGGCGGTGGGCTTGTCGGGGAAGGTGCAGAAGGCGCACTCGCACACGACCACGTCGACCGACCGCGTGTCGACGGGGAGCAGTTCGGCGTCGCCCACCCGGAACCGAGCCCGGTCGGCGAGGCCGGCGGACTGAGCCGCGCCGGTGGCGAGCGCGACATTGGCCTCGGACAGATCCACACCGGTGACGGCGGAGCCATACTCGGCTGCCAGTACGAGGGCGCTGGCGCCTCGACCGCTGGCCACATCGAGGACCCGCTCACCGGCGCGCAGGTCGAGCCGGGCGGCAAGCTGGCGGGTCAGCGTCAGGCCACCGGGGTGGTAGGAGTCGCCGAGCAGCAGGGCGACCAGGTCAGAGCCATAGGTGGCGGCGCAGCAGGTTTTGGCGTGTGCCGCGTTGGCGGGTTCGATCTTCGAGTTCACCGGACGCTCCTGCCCACGTTGGTGGCGTCGGGAGCCACGCCCCGGTGATCACTGCTTGCGCCGGTGATGGCGGTTTGGTGATGGGCGATCTTCGACCCGTACGGTGAGTCGGTCAGCATCGGCTGCAACCCGATGGCGTTGGGGACGACGTCGGCGACCGGCACACCGGACATCTGTTCGCGGACCTGTTCGCGGTAGCCGACGGAGTTGTAGGCGCAGAACGGTATCAACCTGCCGTCCGGGGTGATCTCCTCGACGCAGCATTTCATCAACTGTTTGACGTTGAGGGTGTACGGATCCTGGAAATCCTGGATGACGATCATGAAGGCGCGGTCGGTGAGGTTCGCGATCGCCTCGGGCAGGTTGATGCCGCAGGCGTCGGCGCAGCCCAGCGCCGCGGCGGTCTGGGCGAGGCGCTCGTCGGTGGTGTCGGTGCCCATGAACGCCGATGCCGACCACAGCTTTTCGAGGGCCTCCCGTACGGCGTGATCCGGCACGACGCGGTTGGAGACGTAGTCGAGGTACTCCTCCACGTTGAGCAACCTCGGGATCGGCACCACCGCGAAGTGCGGGGTGCCGGGGGTGCCTTCGGTGAGCAGGTAGGTAATCGACCGGCAGGTCGGGAAACAACACGGCACCGGGAAGAAATCCTTGGCCCGGAACCAGTCGGGCAACTGCCGGGCGATGAGGTGGACGACGTCGGAGTTGGTCAGCCGAGTCAGCGGGTCGAAGGCGACATGCCGGCCGGAGTGGGTAACCGGCTGGAACGACACGCTACGCACCGCCGGGTGCGCCAAGCCATACGTGATGATCGCGCCGAGTTCGTGCTCGTTGAGACCGCGCTCGACCGCAGCGACGAGGGTGACGGTCAGGCCGACCTCGGCGCAGTTGTCCAACGCACGCCGCTTGATCGCGCGCAGGTCCCGGCCGCGGATCTCCCGGTGCGTGCGTTCGTCGAACCCGTCGAACTGCAGGTAGATGTTGACCGCCCTGCCCGACCGGTTTCGCTCGCCGAGCGCGGCCACGAACCTGCTGTCCGAGGCGAGGCGGATCCCGTTGGTGTTGAGGTTGACCGCCCGGATCGGCCGGGCCTGCGCGGCGTCGATGAACTCCAGGATCTGCTTGTGAATCGTGGGTTCACCGCCGGAGAACATCACCACCTCGGCCTCGCCTTCGCTCTCCACGAAGACGTCGAGCATCCGCTCGCACTGCTCGAGGGTGATGGAGTAGCCGTCGGGTTGGTGGCCGGAGTCGGCGAAGCAGATCGGGCAATCCAGGTTGCAGCCGGTGTTGACCTCGATGATCCCCAGGCAGGCGTGCTGCTTGTGTTCCGGGCACAGTCCGCAATCGGCGGGGCAGCCGTCGCGGACCTCGGTCTGGAAGGTCAGCGGGATGGTGCCGGGCTTGTTGAACCGGGCGCTATCCAGGTACATCTGCGCGTCGCCGTACACCAGCGCCTCGAACCGGCCATGTTCGGGGCAGCGTTTCCGCAGGTACACCTTGTCGTCGCGGATATTGACCTGACCGTCCACGACGATCTTGCACACCGGGCAGATCGACTTGGTGTACTCGACGAACACCTCGTCCCGGTCCCGCTTCACTCGGACGGGCCTGGCGGGCGCGGCGTCTGGAGTGGGTTCCACGGCGGTCATAGTTCTCCTCCGGGGCGACCATCTTGATGACAGCTGCCAGCGTGCCCCGGCTGGCCGTGCCAATTCCGTTATCACGCTTCGTAAAGCCCACGGTATGCCTCATCCGAGGTCAGACAGGGCGTCTTCAACGGTCCGGTGGAAGTTGGGGTAGGCGTTGATCGTCTGCCGGAGCTGGTCCACCGGGACCTGGCCATGCACCGCGACGGCCAGGCCGGCAAGAACCTCCCCGCCGGTCGGGCCGGCCGAGGTGGCGCCGATGAGCAGAACGCGGTCGGTGTCGGCGACAAGCGCGATGAACCGTCGTTGCCCGCCTTGTGATCCAGCCCGCGCCAGTGAGGGCAGCTGCGACGCCGACCCGCACCAGCCAGCACCGCCGGGCCGAGCACGTCCCCAATCCCGCCGCCGCTCGTGGAAGCGCTACTTCCGCGACCGCACTCGGGCCGTCCGGATACCCCGCCGCCTGCAGGAACTCCGCCTGGCGATCAGCCCGGCCAACAGCACCCTGACCCACACGCTGAGTCGATCCCCGAAGGTCGTCGACATCGCGACCTACCTCGGCGTCACCGAGGAGGCCGTGCTCGAAGGGCTGGAAGGCGCCCGCGCCTACCGGGCAACCTCGCTGTCCACCCCGGTCGGCACCGCCACCGCCACCGAGCTCGGCGACACCCTCGGCGCCGACGACCACGACTACGAGCGGGTCGAATTACCCGTCGCCCTCGCGCCCGCGCTGGCCACGCTGCCCGAGCGTGAGCGCAGGATCCTCACCCTGCGGTTCTACGGCAACCTGACCCAGGCCCAGATCCGAGCAGGTCGGCGTCTCCTGTGCGAGACCGTCGAGAAGTGCTCCGCCGCCGCATCACCCCGGTGACGCCATACGCGACCGTGGCCAGAGCTAGCGGGCCGCCCATCGCAGCGCCGACGCCGATGTCCTTCTGTGCCGCGCTGTGCCCGAACGGCACGGGAGTTGGTCCGGTTGCGGGTAGGCGGCAACGGGCTCGCCGGCAAGCCGACCCGGTGTCGATGGCGACGCCCGTGTGCCCCGGTGTGCCCGGACCACCGGACGGATAGCCTGGCCAGCCGAACGTAGAAGGGATCTGACTCCTTCAGGGGCAGCCGAAGAGGCCACCGGGCAGGAAGCCCCGGTCAGCGCGCCGCTGATGGGATCGGAGTCTCAACTGGTGGGACCTGGACTGGTGCCTGCACGGTTGGCCGCAGAGTCAGGCATCGATTTGGCAGCTTCGCCCGTGGCCCGCCCAGGTGGTCGACACGAGTCTCGATGCGGGTCGATCGCGGAGCCGCAGCGGGAACGTGCGACCATCGCCGCTGCCGCTATCCTGAGTAGGCGGCCTTGTGCGTCACATCCCATTTTGGAGGTTCATGTGATTGCCAGAGTCGCAGTATGGGAGCCAATGCCGACCGATGACCGGACCTGGGTCATCGAGGCATGCGCGGAAATCCCCGGAGTACATGGGGTGTACCACCTCCTCCGATCCCAAGACCGGCAACGGTCTGTCCATCGCCGTTTTTGAGGACGAAGCGGCGGCGCAGGAGGCTGGCGCGGCCATTCGGCGTCGCGCCGAGGAGATCGGGTGGAACGCCACGCCCCACCCACGCTTCACCTCAGAAACCATGCACCAGGTCCTCAGAGGTAAGCCGTAGTTGCTGCAGCGACGATCATGCGAGCCCTGAACATTCCCATTCGGCACGGCAGCGCGGCCAGCGGCAGATGTGCGCGTCGATCTTCTCCCGCTAGGCAAGGCTATGAGCCTCGGTTCAGAGACCAAGTTGGTCGATGCGCTTGACGATGAAGGCCTGCTCCGGTGGGGACGGGTTGAGGTGGAGTGCGCTGCGGTAGGCGTCTCGGGAATCGGCGATGCGGCCGAGCCTTCGTAGCAGGTCTGCTCGGGCGATGTGGAGTTGGGGCCAGCGACTGAGCTGGGGGTGGTGACTGACGGTGTCGAGGATGGCAAGCCCGGCGGCGGGGCTGTCGGCCATCGCGATGGCGATGGCCCGGTTCGCCTCAATGACCGGCGTCGGCTCGTAGCGCAGCAGTTCGCCGTACAGAAGGGCGATCTGCCGCCAGTCGGTGTTGTCGGCGTGTGGGGCGATGGAGTGGCAGGCCGCGATCGCCGCGTGGAGTTGGTAGGGGCCGGGTCGACCGACGCGCAGCGCTTGTTCGAGGAGCGCCTCGCCTTCGTTGATCATGGCTTGGTTCCACCGGCCACGGTCCTGGTTGTCGAGGAGCACAACGTCACCAGCGGCGTCGACGCGGGCAGCGCGACGGGCGTCGGTGAGCAGCAGCAACGCGAGCAGACCGGTGACCTCCGGCTGCTCGGGAAGCAGTGAGGCGAGGGTACGGGCCAGCCGGACCGCGGTGTCGCACAGCTCGCCGCGGACCAGGGAAGCCCCGGCACTGGCCTTGTGTCCCTCGGTGAACACGAGGTAGATCACCCGCAGGACCACGTCCAGCCGGTCGGCGAGGTCCTCGGGTTGGGGCGCCCGAAACGGGATGCCGGCCTCGCGGATCTTGCGCTTGGCTCGGCCCAGGCGCTTGGCCATGGTCGGCTCGCCGACGAGGAGCACCGCGGCGATCTCGGCCGTGCTCAACCCGCAGACCGACCGGAGGGTCAACGTGATCCGTGCTGCCGGGTCCAGCGCCGGATGACAGCACATGAAGATGAGGCTGAGTTCGTCGTCGCCGAGCGGGTCCGTCGGTTGCGGACGGCCTGGTTGTCCCCACTCGCGCAGTGCCGCCGCTTCCTTCTCGCTGCGCTGCGCCTCCCGACGGATCCGGTCGAGCGCCTTGTGTCGGGCCACCCCGACCAGCCACCCGCGCGGATTGGCCGGCTCCCCCTCGACCGGCCACTGAACCAGCGCGGCAACACACGCATCCTGCACGGCGTCCTCGGCGGTGGCGAGGTCCCCGACCAGGCGGGTAACGCTCGCCACCGCCGCCCACCAATGAGCGCGCAGCTCTGTCTCAGTCAGGACGACGCCTTCGTCGCCATCACCGGGCGGACATCCACCCAGCCAGTCCGCGCCGAGGGGATGGTCGCGGCCCACTTCAGTGCCTCGTCGAGGTCGGCGCACTCCACCAACGTGTAGCCGCCGACCTGTTCTCTGAGCTCCGCCGCCGGTCCGTCGGTCAGAATCGCCTGGCCGTCACGCACACGCACCGTGGTCGCCGACGACACGGGCTGCAGCGGCCCGCAGTCGATCATTACGCCGGCCTCGGCCATCGCCGCGGTCACCGCCGCCCATTCGGCGAAGGTCTCCGCGTACTCGACGCTGCCCTGATCGAGAGGCGGCCCTTCAGGGGAGTGCAGCAAGAACAGGTACTTCATTATCGACCTCCGCGTCCGGCCGGCGACCCTTCGCCGGTGTCCATCTGTAGTCGAACGAGACCGGCGCAGAAGGACACCACCGGTGAAGGAACTTGCGTACAGCCAGGCCCTGCCATCGAGGCCGCCATCCTGCATCCGGCGGACGGCGCGACATATCGCGTCGTTCTCCACGACGGTCGCCCGCCGGTCCCGTGAAGCTCAAGATGGGCTGTGGGCGCCGAACAGGTCGGGCCGCGCCCGAGCCAGGCCACTCAGGGGCAGGTGGGCGACCCGTATCGGTGGAGTCTTCGCCAGTTGTGCGCGGGTTCAGCCCAGGCCGTTCTGGTGGGCGAGGACGACAGCTTGGACTCGGTCGCGCAGGCCGAGCTTGCTGAGTAGCCGGCTTACATGGGTCTTCGCGGTTGCCTCGCTGATCACGAGCGTGGTGGCGATCTCGGCATTGGACAACCCCTTGGCGAGCAGGCGAAGGACGTCCATCTCGCGGGAGGTGAGCGCATCGAATCGCGGCGTGACGGCGGGGCGGGCCAGGCTGGGCAGCGCCCGTTCGATCAGCCTGCGGGTGACGGCCGGGTCGAGCAGGGCCTCACCGCCGGCCACCACGCGTACGGCGTGGATCAGTTGTTCGGGTGTCGTGTCTTTGAGGAGGAAGCCGCTGGCGCCCGCGATCAGTGCGGCCGCAACGTGATCGTCGTTGCCGAACGTGGTCAGGATCAGGACTCTCGTCCCGGTTAGTTCACGGGTCGCGGCGATGCCGTCGAGCACCGGCATCTGGATGTCCATCAGCACGACGTCCGGCCGCAGCGCGGCCGCCTGGCGGATTGCCACGGCGCCGGTGTCAGCCTCGCCGACCACCTCGATGTCCGGCTGGGCGGACAGGATCATCCGGAAGCCCTGCCGCATCAACGGCTGGTCGTCGGCGATCAGGACCCGGATCATGAACGGCCGTCCAACGTGAGCGTGGCCTGGACCGCGTACCCGCCGTCCGGAACGGCACCGGCCAAGAAGCCGCCGTGATACAGCGCCACCCGCTCACGCATACCGGTATGCCCGTGACCTCCCGCTACGTGGTGCAATGGAGGCCGGCCGGGCTGCCCGGCGGCGTTCGTGACGCGGATGTCGAGCACGTCCCCGCTGCGGGTGACCCGCACCTGCGTGGGCACCAGTCCGGCGTGCTTGACGACGTTGGTCAGTGCCTCCTGGATGATCCGGTATGCGGCCACGGACGCGGTGCGTGGCACCCCCGTCCCCGGGAACAGCTCCAGATCGACCGGCAATCCGGTCTGGCGTAGCTGCTCACACAGTATTGGCGTCTCATCCAGCGCCGGTGGCGGGCCGAACTGATCGGCCGTGGAGTCGTCAGCGACCGGCCGCAGCACGTCGACCATGCGGCGCATCTCGGTCATCGCTTCCTTTCCGCCGGCGATCATGCTGTCGAGTACCGGCCGGGTGAGGTGGTCCTCGGGGAGCGTGGAGCGTACCGCGCCAGCCTGGACGACCAGCAGGCTGACATGGTGGCCGATCGAGTCGTGCAACTCCCGCGCGATCCAGATCCGCTCGGCGAGCACCGCCTCACGCGCCAGCAGGGTCTGCTCCCGCTCAAGTTGGACGGCCCGGGCCCGCAGGGCGCGGGCGACCTGCGTTCGGCTGCCCACGTACAGACCCGTCACCGCGGCGGCACCCAGGACGAAGAAGGCCTGCGCGACCGGTCCGCCGGGAGAGCCGCTACGAACGGCCGCCGCCGCCGCCAGCAGTCCCAATGTCACAGTGCCGGCGACGGCGATGCGTCGCCACCCGCTTCGTACGGCGAGGGTGTAGAGCGCGACCGCCGGGGCGATCGGCCCGGCGGCGGGATGCTCGGCCGTCACGGTGACCAGTGCCGCGCAGCCCGCCGTGCCGAGCACGACGGCCAGGGGGATGCGGCGTCGCACCAGCAGCAGCGCGGTCGTGCTCAGGCCGGCTACCGCGATGAGGACGACACGGGGCAGCGGCGTACCGGTCTGCGCTTCGCCCCATGTCGTCGCCACGGCGAGGGCGCCGACCGCGGCGGCGACCAGAAGGTCGACGCCGCGGTCGGCTCGCCAGAAGGGTTCAGGCATCGCGGGTCGCCGTCCTCCAGGTTCCGGTGGTGATGATCAGTACGGCCCAGCCGGTCAGCACGAGCCCCGCGGTCAGCGCGGTCATCGGTACGACACGGGGTTCCCCGAGTGCGGGGAAGATTCGATCGACCGCCGATGTGGTCAGCAGTTGCCGTAGGGAGCCGAAGCTGTTCACGTGCTCCAGAAGCCGTGAGAACGCCAACTCCCAACCGAGGAGGATACCGGTCGCCACACTGCGTGATCCCAGCGTCGCTGCCATCCCGACGGCGAGCACCACGTCGACGGTGGTGGACACACCGACGCCGAGACCGAACTGGACCAGCAGCCGCCAGTGTGGGGCGGGCAGCGGGCCCGCGAGGCCGATGCTGGCCACAGCGGCGATGGTGTACGCCGGCAGGAACCACACGAGGTAGAACGCCAGCGCGGCGGGCAGCCGTACGAGGAACAGCGTCCGGCGGGACGTGCCGGTGGTGACCAGATCGCGGAACATGCCGCTGGCCCGGTCCTGCCCGCCGGCGGTGGTGCCCACCAGTACCGCCGCGACGGTGCCCAGGTAACGCAGGACCAGCGCCGCGTGCTGGAGGTTGGTGGCTCCGCCGGCTGGACCGTAGTGGGTGGGATCGGCGCGGTGTCTGATCGCGTTGAAGACGACGAAGGCGACGCTGGCGCCGAGGGTGAGCACGCCGGTCCAGGCGACCAACGAACGGCGGCGCAACTTGAGCAGTTCAGCGCCGATCATGCGATAGGTGTCCATTGATGTCTCCTTCAGGCGTGGTGCGGCTGGGAAGTGAGCTCGAGGAAGCGCTCCTCCAAGGTGGCGCCGCCGGTGAGCTCCCGTACCGGTCCCTGCGCGAGGATCCGGCCCCGATCCACGATCGCGGCCACGTCACATGTCTTCTCCACCTCGTCCAGTAGGTGCGAGCTCAGCACCACCGTTCGCCCCTCGGCCACGAACGATCTGATCAGGGCGCGCATGTCCCGCATACCGGCCGGGTCCAGACCGTTGGCCGGTTCGTCGAGGATCAACAGGGCCGGGTCGTTGAGCAGGCACCTGGCGATACCGAGGCGTTGCCGCATGCCCAACGAGTAGCCGCCCACGCGGTCGTCCGCGCGGTCGGCCAGACCGACCCGCTCCAGCACGGCGTCGATACGTCCGGTCGCCGCGCGCCCACGGAACCCCGCCGCCGCGCGGAGATTGTCCCGCCCGCTCAGATGGGGGTGGAAGCCCGGCTCCTCGACGATCGCGCCAACACGGCTCAGGGCCTCCGCCCGCTGCGCCGGGACCGGCAAGCCGAGCAGCCACATCTGCCCTGACGTGGCCGGGGTGAGCCCGAGCAACATACGGATGAGCGTCGTCTTGCCCGCGCCATTCACGCCGAGCAGACCGAAAGCACAACCCGGGGGCACGCTGAGATCGACGTTGTCCACCGCCGTGCGGCGCCCGAAACGCTTGCTGAGTCCGGCGGTGCGGATAACCTCGTCTGTCATGCCGATGACGCTACGGGCGGCGGGACCCGCCGCCATCAGGCGCGAGACGGCACCGTCCGGTCAACCTCCGGGGGTACCGCGGACCCCGGCGTACATCCTTCGGATGAACGCCGATCAGTCAGGACGCCGTGGCGCGTGTCGGCTCCGGCAGCCCTTGGTGACTCAGGTAGAGCATGAGGCGAAATCCGCCCCACATGCTTGTCGAGGTTGCCGGATACGGGTTCGGGGTGTGACCATCGCGCTACGGGGCCGGGAACAGCCAGGTTGATGGCGATAGGCCGCGTCGGGTAGGAACTGTGCATGCTCCGTGGCGACATGGTCGGGCTGCGAGCCCGACACGAAACCGACGTTCCCATCCTGCAATCCGAGCTCTATGACGACATCGCCACCCGGTCGAGGGCCGACTCCCGTCCATGGCGTCCGATCACACCCGGCTCCGCCGCGTCGCCCTACACGGTCTCCGACCCCACCGACGATGCCGCGTGCTTCTCCGTGGTGCTGCTCGCCGATGAAGAACTGGTCGGCGAGGCGCTGTTATGGGGTATAGACCTGCATAACAGGATCGCTCACCTGGGCATCTCGCTGCGGTCCGCCTTCCGCAGCCGGCGGCTGGGTACCGACACCGTCCGGCTGCTGTGCCACTACGGTTTCGTGGTCCGCGGCCTGCACCGGTTGCAGGTGGAGACGTTGGCCGATAATGCTGCGATGATACGGGCAGCCACCCGGGCGGGATTCGTGGTCGAAGGCACGCTACGCCGCTCGGCGTGGGCACACGGCGACTTCGCCGACGAGGTCATTCTCGGGTTGCTCGCAACGGAGTGGAACACGAACTGACCGCAAACGGACTACGAGGGGAAGTTCGCCCCAGGGCGCCGCGCGGCCGTTGAGCGTCCGGCATCGGCCCCGGGTGCTCGCGAACACTGGCGCGTGATGCGCCCCGCGTTTTCCGGACAGCTGAGCAGTAGTTAATTCATGCTGCGAGCTGGCAGTTCAGAAACTCGTTGCGGGCTTGTTGTGGCGTCCGGTAGCCGAGTCCTGAGTGGCGTCTGCGGGAATTGTAGCGGAGCTCAATGTATCTGGCAACGTCGCGGCGTGCGTGTTCGCGGGTCGGATACTGGGTGCGGTTGACGCGTTCATTCTTGAGTGCGGCGAAGAATGATTCAGCGAGGGCGTTGTCGTAGCAGATGCCGGTCCGACCGACGGATTGCCGCAGCCCCAGTTCCTTCAAAGTCTTTGCGAAGTCACCAGAGGTGTAGTTGGCGGATTCAAGTGGTCGTCGCAACACCTCGATCAAGGGGTGTGGCATGGGAAGACCTGCGGGTTGGGTGACAGTGGTGACGGGTCGCCCGGCGATGCGGTCGCCGGGTCGGCCGGGTGTGAACGAGCATCGGGAGGTGCGGCGGCAGTTCTGGCGGCGGATCGCTGAGGGGCTGTCGAGCGAAGAGGCCGCGGCGGCGTGTGGTGTGTCGCAGCCGGTGGGCGGCCGCTGGTTTCGTCAGGGTGGCGGTATGCCGCCTTTGTCGCTGGCCCCGGTGTCGGGCCGGTATATGTCCTTCGCCGAGCGTGAGGAGATCGCGCTGCTCAGAGCGCAGGGCAAGGGCGTGCGGGAGATCGCTCGGGCGGTGGGCCGTGACCCGTCGACGATCTCGCGGGAGTTGCGCCGCAACGCCGCGTCTCGTGGCGGCAGTCTTGATTACCGTGCTGTGGCCGCGCAGTGGCATGCCGAACGCCGTGGCCGTCGTCCGAAACCCGCCAAACTGGCGGCGAATCAGCGGTTGCACGACTACGTGCAGGACCGGCTCGCTGGCACGGTCACCGATGGCGAGGGCCGGCCGATTCCGGGTCCGAATGTGCCGTGGAAGGGCCGGCGGCATGGCCGTCGCGCGGATCGGCGGTGGGGAACGGCCTGGAGCCCGGAGCAGATCAGCCGACGGTTGCGGGTGGATTTCCCGGATGATGAGTCGATGCGAATTTCGCACGAGGCGATCTACCAATCGCTTTATATTCAGGGCCGCGGTGCGTTGCGCCGTGAGCTGACGGCGTGCTTGCGCACCGGCCGGGCGTTACGAGTGCCGCAGGCCCGCACCCGCAACCGCGGCAAGCACTTCCTCAGCCCGGAGGTGATGATCAGCCAACGCCCGGCAGAGGCCGCCGACCGGGCGGTGCCTGGGCACTGGGAAGGCGACCTGATCATCGGACTTGAGCGGTCCGCGATCGGCACGCTGGTCGAACGCAGCACCCGGTTCACGATGCTGCTGCACCTGCCTCGGATGGAAGGACACGGCCAGCAACCTGTCGTGAAGAACGGTCCGCCACTGGCCGGGCATGGCGCCGAAGCGGTCCGCGACGCGATCACGGAGCAGATCAGCACCCTGCCCGAACAGCTACGCCGGTCGCTGACTTGGGACCAAGGAGCTGAGATGGCCCAGCACGTCCAGCTGCGCCTGGACACGGGTCTGGACATCTACTTCTGCGACCCACATAGCCCCTGGCAGCGGGGGACCAACGAAAACACCAACGGGCTGCTACGCCAGTACTTCCCAAAAGGCACCGACCTATCACGACACTGCGTCACCGACCTGGACGCCATCGCCGCGACGCTCAACAGCCGGCCCCGTAAGTCACTGGGTTGGCGAACGCCAGCAGAAGCCCTGGAAGAACACCTAAGATCGCTGCAACGAGCCGGTGTTGCGACGACTCCTTGAACTTAAGCAGTACACCTCGACCGAGTTCCGGGCCACCCTGACCAGGCTTACCATGCGGCCATCGATGGGACGGGTCGGCTCCTGCTACGACAACGCCGTCGCCGAGTCGTTCTTCGCCACCCTCAAAGCCGAGATCGGCACCCGCGTCTGGGCCACCCGAGCCGACGCCCGACGAGACGTCTTCGCCTATCTCACCTACTAAAACCACAGCCGTCTACACTCGACACTCAACCACCGCACACCCCACGAAACCCGCGCCTGCTACCGTCAGGCCCACGCCCTCGCGGCATGAAACCCCGGTGTCCGGTCCCGGGGTGGAACCTCACACTGACCCCTTGGAATAGATCGTCTAGGTGACGCGGCGGCTGGCGGCGAGGGCGTTACCCGTCGCTAACGCCGGCGTGGCTAACGGCTGGTCAGGACCCGGCCGGGCGTTGACGCAACGAGTCACCGAGACCCAGGGCTCGGAAAAACCGCCCGCACAGCCGGTCCATGACGGGCGTCAGGTCGCCCCGGAGTTCGACGGTGGTGGCGCTCGTGACGCGCTGGTAATGCTCGTCGGGGTACGGGACCGAGGGGTCCCAGAACCCGGCCCTTCGCTCGCGCACCGGCGTGACGCCGAGTGTGCCGTCTAGGCGGAGGGCGATCCCGACGATGCCGCCGAAGCCGCTGCGCTCTGCGATCTCGGAAAAGGTCGCGAGGGCCAGGGCAGCGTATGTGGCGGCCAGGTTCGGGAGGATGACCTTCTGGTATTGAGGGTGCTCCCTGTGGTCCGCGTTCCAGTCGGTGACGTTGCGGGCCGAGAGCGTGATCGCGCCAGACTCCGCGACCTCCAGGTACACATCGCAGGCGTCCCGGGTGGAATACCTGAAGGCGAAGCCACTGGGAGTGTCGACGCCGCTGCGGGTGTTGAACGGAAAGCTCGGATCCGCCATGAGCAGGCTCGCGAGCGGACCGTCATTGACGGCTCGAAGACGGTCTTGAGCAGCGTCAGTGATCGAGGCGAGCCACGCGTTGCCCGACGGCAGCTCGTCGCGCAGCAGCTCCGGCCGGTGAGCCCGCAGGGGGGCGACCGCCATGGTCAGGGCGGACGCCCCCATGTCGAGGGCAGCTGCCGAACGCCGTGCACGCTCCAGGTCAGGAAGGATGCTGTCCTCTGACACGTCGCGCAGCCGGTGCAGGCGGAACACCTCGGAATCGGACAGCGGCCTCACGGTCCGGTCCGCGCGACCCAAGTACCGCCCATCGACCTGGTGCGGCGCGAACGGACTGGACGGGACGTCGATGACGATCAGGCCGGTCCGAGGGTCGGATGGGTTGACCACGTCCGTCACGGTGATCGCCAGCGGCGGGTCGATCCGAGCGAAGCACACGCTCTGGATGCGCTCGACCTGGCCCGCCAGCTCGACCGGGGCGAGGCCGGCCGCCCGGCCGGTGTTCCTGTCCTCCTCGATCCCGATGACGAGCGTTCCCCCGTCGATGGCCAGCGCCGCGACGTCTTTCGCCAGCTCTTTCTTGGCGCTGTCGCTCGTGCCGTAGTTGTCACGCTTCAGCTCGAACTGCTGGTGCTCGTGCACTTCGCCGGATGCGACTTCGGCTTCCGCCTGCGCCCAGTTACGCCATGTCCATGAACGTCGGGGTGTGGTCACAGTCGTCCATCGTGGCACAGGGCTGCGACAAGCCGCGCCGAACAACACCGCGGCCCGCCCGGCAGTGGGTTGGTCATTCGACGTCGAGCCGGTTCACGCGTCATGACCCGCACGAGCCCCGTGCAGCAACGATCCCACCGCTATCGTGAACCACCCTGCAGCAGGGTTGTTAAGAGCCCGCGCAAATAGGTCGATCGGGGAGGGCCGGTCATAGACCGGGCACAGGCACCAGTGATCATCAAGGTTCCTACGCCGAGTGATCACCGGGAGTGCCTGTGCCCGCTATCCCATCATGGCTGA
>NZ_JAPFQV010000087.1:0-22669 GCF_033804685.1 Micromonospora sp. RTP1Z1 | reverse complement strand
GACCTGGGTACGCGACCGGCTCACCACGGTGGCCGACAACGCCGGCCTGCCCGCCGGCCGGCTGGCCGAGGCGTTCACCGTGCTCCGCACCGAGTGACCGGAGTCGGCCACCGGCCCGCCCGGACGGGCTCCCGGTCAGACGGTGAAGCGGACCTTGCGCCAACGCATGATCAGCACGGTGACCGCGCCCGCCGGCAGCAGCAGCACCACGCCAACAGTCACCGCGGCGGCGATCGGCGAGCCGGTCAGCGGCAGCCCACCGCCGCTGCTCGCCGGCGAGGTCGACGGCGCCGGGCCAGCCGCCGGACCCGACGGCGAGACGCCTGGGCGGAAACGGTCACGGTCGCCTCACCCGCGCCGTCCCGGGTCAGCCAGAACGGGCCGCCGTTGGTCGTGGCGGCCCCATCTGCGGGGGCAGCGGAACTGATCACACCAGACGGCGGTCCGCCGCCCACCGGGACAGCTCGTACCGGTTGGACATCTGGAGCTTGCGGAGCACGTTCGACACGTGCGTCTCGACCGTCTTGATCGAGATGAACAGCTCCTTGGCGATCTCCTTGTACGCGTACCCCCGGGCGAGCAGCCGGAGCACCTCGCGCTCCCGGTTGGTGAGCTGGTCCAGCTCCGGATCGGTCACCGGCACGTCCGACCGGGCCGCGAACGCGTCCAGCACGAACCCGGCCAGGCGCGGGCTGAACACCGCGTCGCCGTCGGCCACCCGCCGGATCGCGTCGGTCAGCTCGTCCGGCGAGATGGTCTTCGTGACGTACCCCCGGGCGCCGGCCCGGATCAGCCCGATGACGTCCTCGGCCGCGTCCGACACGCTCAGCGCCAGGAACTTCACCTGTGGATGGGTCCGCCGCATCGCGTCCAGCACCGCCCGGCCGCCGCCGTCCGGCATGTGCACGTCGAGCAGCACCACGTCGGGCTGGGTGGCGGCGATCCGGTTGACCGCCTCGGTCACCGTGCTCGCCTCGCCCACCACCTCCACGTGGCCGCCGAGCTCGGCGCGTACGCCCGCCCGGAACATCGCGTGGTCGTCGACGAGGAACACCCGCAGCCGCCCGTCCCGGGGCTGCGCCCCCTCGACCGGTCCGTGCTCGGCCATGGTCATCTGTCCCTTTCCGTCGCGGAGCCGGCGCCGGTGATCGGCAGGATCAGCCGGACCTCGGTCCCCTCCCCCGGCCGGGACCGGATCTCCGCCCGGCCACCGTGCCGCTTCATCCGTCCGATGATCGACCCTCGGACGCCGTGCCGGTGATCCTCCACGGTATCCGGGTCGAAGCCCTTGCCCCGGTCCCGCACGAAGACGCTGACCTGGTCCGGCTCCACCTCGGCGTAGAGCGAGACCGTCTCGACCCCGGCGTGCCGGGCGGCGTTCACCAGCGCCTCCCGGGCCGCGGCGACCAGCGCGCCGACCCGCTCGTCGGTCTCCCGGTCGCCGACCACCACCGCCTCCACCGTGATGGCGAAGGTGTCCTCCACCTCGGCGGCGGCCTGCTCCAGCGCCCCGGCGAAGCGCTCGGTCGGCGAGCCGGTGGGCTTGTAGAGCCAGTTCCGCAGCGACCGCTCCTGGCCCCGGGCCAGCCGCTGCACCGTCTTGACGTCGCTGGCGTTGCGCTGAATCAGGGCCAGGGTGTGCAGCACCTGGTCGTGCACCATCGCGGCCAGTTCGGCGCGCTCCTGCTCGCGGATGCGCCCCTCCCGCTCCGAGCGGAGCTGGTTCCAGGTCCGCCAGAGCACGGGCGCGGCCACCACGCCGACCCCGGCCAGCCCGACCAGCGCGAAGATCACGCCGTTGATCACGGCGTCGAAGTTCTGCGCCGGCGAGTAGACCGCCGCCACGCCGATGATGCCGACCGCGACCAGCACGCCGCCGCCGATGAAGCGGAGCACGAAGGCTCGCCGGTCGCTCTCCTCCACCACCGCGCCGAGCCACGGCACCGGCATCGATTCGCCCCACTGCCGGCGGCGCTCCGGGGCGGACTGGTGCCAGATCACCCCGGCGCCCACCGCGATGATCGCCACCAGCCAGCCGGCGGTGCCGGCCGCGCCGACCGAATCGAAGACCATCACCTGGGTCAGGAGCACACCCAGCCCGATCGCGACGAAGGGCAGGAGCTGGGCGAGGTCCCGGCGGGGCGGCACGGCGTCGCCGGGGCGCAGCGGGACCACCGCCCAGAAGGCCGCGTAGAGCAGCAGGCCCAGGCCGCTCAGCCCGAGCAGCACCATGAAGGCCACCCGGACCCGGACCACGGAGATGCCGAGATGGTCCGCGATGCCGGCGGCCACCCCCGCGGCCAACCGGTGCTCGGGAGCCCGGTAGAGCCGCGGCGGGGATGGGGTCACGGTGCTGCTGATCGGAAGCTCCCTGCTCGTGGGACGAGGTGCGGGCCGGTCCGGCGCCGCGTCGATCGTCACACGGGCGGGCCGCCCCGGACCACGGGGACGCCCCCGACATTCGGCCCGCGCGGATCTCAGGGTGGCGTCAGGGTCGGGTCCGGAGGACGGTCAGGCGGCCGGGGCAGCAGGATCGGAGCATGACCGAGGACGCTGCCCGTCCGCCCCTGCCCGGGGCGGCACCGCCGGACTGGCCACCGCCACCCAGCACCACCCACGCCGGCTCGGACCCGGGCGCCCCGCCGGCCGGGAACGCCGGCGGCGACCCGTCGTGGTCGGCCGCCGCCCCGCCGCCGGGCGCGTCGGCCGCCGGCGCCGGGCCGCTCGGCGACCCGCCACCCGGGTACGCCCCGCCGCCCGGCGGTGCCGGCTTCACCTCCCGGTACGGGCTGGTCCGCCCCCGCGAGGGCCGCTACCTGGCCGGCGTCTGCGCGGCGATCGGCCGGGCCACCAACACCGATCCGGTGCTGTGGCGCGTGCTGCTCGCCGTGCTGGGCTTCTTCGGCGGCATCGGCATCCTGATCTACGTGGCCGCCTGGCTGATCATCCCGGGCGAGGGGGACACCGCCTCCCCGGTGGAGTCGATGCTCGGCCGGGGCCGGTCCAGCATGTCCCCGGTCACCGTCATCGTGCTCAGCATCCTGGTCGCGGTCAGCTTCGGCTACATCGTCACCGACGCATTCCGGGCGGTCCTGCTCGGCGCGGCCATCCTGATCGGCGGCGCGCTGCTGCTCAACCGGGACCGCCGGGGGCCGGTGGGGCCGGGGGCCGCCTCCGGCCCACCCGCGACGCCTCCCGGGCCCGTGCCGCCGGTCAGCTGGCCGGCCCCGGGGATGTACGCCCCGCCCTCCGCCGCCCCGACGTCGGGCCTGCCGACCTGGTCGGCTCCGGCTGCCGGCCCGGCGCCGGCGGGGTCGTGGGAGGCCGTCCGGCCGCAGCCCGGCGGGCCGGCTCCGGCCGCCGAGCCGCCCACGTGGTCGGGGGCGGAGCGGACCGAGGCGCTGCCGGAGTGGCCCGGGGCGGGGCAGGCCGACCGGTCGACGTGGTCCGGGGTGACGCCGGGCGGCGAGCCGGCCATCCGGCCCACCACAGGGGCACCGGTCTGGCCCGCCGCACCGACGGTCGGCGCGCCGCTTGGGGAGGCGGCCCCCGTGCCGCCGACCGGGTACCGGGCGCCGTTCGCTCCCCGCGGCCCGTACGCCGGGCCGTACCCGCCGGTGCCGCCGCAGCCGCCGGCCCGGGCGCCCAAACCGCCCAAGCGGCCGAAGGAACGGTCTCCGCTCGGCGCGGTGACGTTCTCGCTGATCTTCCTAGCGCTGGGCGTGGTCGCCGTGCTCGACCTGCTGGACGTGTTCCCGGTGGGCGCCGCCGGGTACTTCGCCGGGACGCTGGCCACGATCGGGCTCGGGCTGCTGGTCGGCACGTGGTTCGGCCGGGCGCGCTGGTTGATCGCGCTCGGCCTGGTCACCGCGGCGGCGCTCGGCGTCGCCACCGTCGCCGAGTCCTACGACCGGGTACGCGGCATCGACGGCAACGTGACCTGGGCCCCGACGGACTACCGCGACCTGGCGACCCGGTACGAGAACAACTTCGGCGACGCCGTGCTCGACCTGCGCGGGGTGGACTTCGACAAGAAGGAGACGCAGATCGTGGTGGCGATCAACTTCGGCGAGGCGACCGTGGTGCTGCCCCCGAACGTCGACGTCACCACGGTGGCCGACGTGAACGCCGGTGACGCCACGATCTTCGGCCGACACTCCGGCGGGCTGGACGGCAACCTCCGGGAGAGCACCGACGTCGGCCCGGACGGTCCCGGCGGCGGCACGCTGCGGCTACTGATCCACATCAACGCCGGCAACCTGGAGGTGACCCGGTGAAGGCACACCGCACCGACCTCGTCTCGTTCGCGTTCGGGCTGGTCTTCCTGGCCCTCTCCGTCTGGTGGCTGCTGGCCCGGATCCTCGGGCTCACGCTCCCGCCGGTGGGATGGTTCCTGGCCGGTGCGCTCCTCCTGATCGGGGTGCTGGGTCTGGTCGGCGCCCTGCGCTCCGGCCGGCACGCCGACCGGGACGCGGCCGCCGCGACGGACACCGGGGTCAGCGTGTCGGCCCCCTACGAGGGCGGCTCCGAGTGGACCCCGCCGGCGCCGGAGGCCGACGAGTGGCGCACCGACGCGATCGGCGACGACGCGGTCGACGCGGTGGAGGACCGGCCGGTCAGCGGAGCGTCGGAGGACCCGCGCTGGTCGTCGTCCGCGCCGCCGGCGGACCCCGGACCGCAGACCCCCGGGCCGTACGCGGCGGCGACCCGGGAGGATACGGCCACCGTCGAGGTGGCACGGACGACCCGGGAGCAGCCCACCCTCGACCTCGGATCGACGACCCACGAGGAGCCCGCCGTGGACGTCGCACCGACGGGCCCCGGGCGACCCGACGTCGGCGACGCGCCGGCCTCCCGCGAGCAGCGGCCCGCCGAGGAGGGCCCGACACCAGGGCCGGGCGGCGAGCAGCGGTCACCGGGCTGAGCACGGCGGTGCGGACCTCCTCCGGCGGCGCATATGCTGGCTGGTGGAGATCCCGCCTCCGCCGGCCGGCCCACGCCGTGGGGCCTACGCCGCGGCCGGGCCGCCACGTCGCCGGGTTCCGCCCGGGGCCGGCGGTCCCGGTCGCCGAGCCTCGTCCCCCCGGCCCAGCCGACCAGCGCACCGAGGCGGTTCCGCCGCTTTCCGTCGCTACCCCGTCAGGAGCCCGTCCGACATGACCCAGTCCCCCGCCGTGCGCACCCCCGGCGCGTCCGGTCCGGTCCGCATCGGCGAGCGCGCCGCCCGTACCCTCGTCACCGAGCTCGCCCGGCTCAACGACCCGAAGGCCGCGCTGCTGGTCGGCGCGGCGCCGGAGTCCGCGGTGCTGGCCGCGGCGATCGAGGCGCTGCTCCCCGGCGACCGGCTCACCGTCGTGCCGGCGGAGGGGTCGACCGCCGCCGCGCTCCGCGAGCACGTATCGGCCCAGGGCCGGTGGGTCGCCGACCGGGTGCGCGTGGCCGACACCCTCGCCGAGGCGGACGCCGCCGAGGTGGTCATCGCCGCCGAGCCGTTCACCGGCACCGCCGACGAGGCCCGGGCGGCCGTCGACGGGCTGTCGAAGTACCTCACCGAGGGCGCGGTGCTGAGCGTGACCGCGCCGCTCTTCCGGACCGAGGGCGCTGGCGCCGAGCTGGATCGGCAGGGCGTGCTGCACGGCGTCCGCACCGACCTCGTGTTGCGCAACTCCCCGCCGGTCCGGGTGCACCACCTGCGCTTCACGCCGGCCAGCGTCGCGGTGGCCGCCCGGCTGGCCCCGGCGTACCGGCCGTCCAGCGTGCCGCTGACCCGGAGCATGCACATCGACTCGAACGGCGTCGCCGCGGCCGGGATCAGCCTCGGACTGGCCGCGCTGGCCCGGGTGGCCCGGCCCAAGTCGAAGCTCTGGCTGCTGCCGGCGCTGGCCGCCGCACCGGTGGCCGCCTTCTTCCGGGACCCGGAGCGGGACGTGCCGGAGGACCCGTCGGCCGTGGTCGCCGCCGCGGACGGTCAGGTCCTCTCGGTGCAGCGGCTGCACGACGAGCGCTTCGGCGACGGCGAGTGGCTGCGGATCGCGGTCTTCCTCTCCGTGCTGGACGTGCACGTCAACCGCGCCCCGGTCGCCGGGAAGGTGGTCGACTACTTCGTCGCCGACGGCGGCTTCGTCAACGCGATGAAGCCGGACGCCGAGCACAACGTGGCGGCGTACACGGTGCTGGAGACCGAGCACGGCACGGTGGTGGTCGCGCAGCGTACCGGCCTGATCGCCCGGCGGATCGAGCAGCGGGCGCCGATCGGCTCCCTGCTGGCCAGGGGCGAGCGCTTCGGGCTGATCCGGTTCGGCTCGCGGACCGACGTCTACCTGCCGGCGGACGCCGCCGAGCCGCTGGTCGGCCCCGGTGACAAGGTGGTCGGCGGCTCGACCGTGATCGCCCGCTGGGTCTGATCGCAAACACGCGAAAAGGGGCGCCGCGAGTGCGGCGCCCCTTTTCGGTGGTTCGGATCAGGCGGTGCGGCGCTGGTGCAGCCAGAGCAGCGGACCGCTGACCAGGTAACCCACCACCACCAGGGCGAAGGTGAGCCGGATGTCGACCAGGGCACCGACCACCGGCGCCAGCCAGAGCCACGGCGGCAGCCTCAACAGCCGGGCGAGCTTCGCGTACGGGAAGCTGGAGACCATCGCGAAGGCGAGCAGGGCCACCCCGGCGACCAGCACCAGCCCGGAGACGGGCAGCCCGATGGCCACGGTCAGGGCCAGCACGGCCGCCGCCATCGTGGTCGGTACGCCGCAGAAGAACCGGCCGTCCTTCGGCGAGACGTTGAACCGGGCGAGCCGGATCGCGGCGCAGGCCGCGACGAGGGCGCAGGCCACCGCCGCGGCGGCCGCCGGCGCCGACCCGGCCAGCGAGGCGTAGACCACCACCGGAGCGGCGAGGCCGAACGAGCACATGTCGGCCAGCGAGTCCATCTGGGCGCCGAACGGGCTGGCCACGCCGAGCTTGCGGGCGAGCGCGCCGTCGAGGCCGTCGAACACGACGCACGCGATCAGGCAGAGCGCGGCGACCCGGACCTCGCCCTGCATGGCCAGGAAGATGGCCAGCATGCCGAGCATCAGGCTGCTCAGGGTGCAGGCGTTGACCAGGGCGAACTTCATCCGCCGGGCGGCGGTGCGCTCGCCTGGCAGGAGCGGGATCGACATCGCCGGCCCGTCGTCGACCGGCGACGTGGGGGCGAGGGCCGGGCTGACCGGCATGATCGCCTCGACCTCGTTGCGGTCGAAGCGGCCGTAGCGGCGGCGCTGCCGGTCGGCGTAGCGGTGGTCGGGAACAACCAGGTCGTTGCCGGGGACGGCACCGTCCCGGCGACCCACCCGGACCAGCAGCACCTGACGCGCGAACGTGCTGCTGCGGCGCAACCGGCCCGCCCAGCGACGCCCTGCGGGGCGCGGACTGTCGGTCGTACGACGCCGGCGCCATGGGGCTCTCGGCACGTTTCCTCCATCACCGGATCGGCTGACCGCCCACCAGGGCGGCTGTCCGGCTGTCTCGTGCCGGACCTTGCTGGCCCGGCAGCCCGTTTTGCGGAGTACACCATTGCACAAGGGCAACGGGCTTGGCGATAGCTGCCGGCGGTACTTATATCTTCCTTAAACCGCGCGAACCGCTCTCTTATTCCTATCTCGGGCAGCATCGCCCATTTCTTGCACCAACCCCGACTCCTGACTGTACCGGAGGAGACCCGGGGCGGCTCGCCGAGCGGGTGCTACCGCCCCGGACGTCCGGTTGCCAGGACCGTCACGTCGGTCATCCGCAACGCGCTGACCTGCTCCTGAGCGAACCAGGCGGCGCGCGCCGTGGACCCGCCCGCGAGCTCGGTCACCACCGCCTCGGTCGGTGCGTCCACCAGCACCCGGTAGATCACCCGGACCCCGTGCCAGTCCAGCGGCCGCCCCTCCGGGCCGAGCGCGGCGGGGTTGTGCAGGTTGTCCACGGCCAGCAGGTCGACCACCCGGCCGAGCTGGCCGGCCTCCTCGACCAGCTCGCGGAGCAGGCCGGCGGCGGGCTGCTCGCCGTGGTCGGTGCCGCCACCGGGCAGATGCCACTTCCCGGCCCCCGGGTACCCGTCGGCGATCATCGTCAGCAGCACCCGCCCGGCCGGGTCGGTGACCAGCCCGTACGCGGCGAAGCGCTGCCGCCGGTCGGTGGACGTCGGCCCGAACGGCTCCCGGGCGGTCCGCGCCGGCAGCGGGGTGACCGGCAGGCCGAGCAGCTCGGCGGTGAACGGCAGCAGCGGCAGCCCGGCCGTCTCGGCGGGGGTCCACCAGCGCGCCAGGTCGGTGGTCTCGTCCGCCTCGTCCCGGAGCGTCCCTCCGGTGGGCGTGACGTCGAAGATGATCCGGTCGGTGTGCAGGGCGACCCCGCGGTCCGGGTACCGGGTCACGTCCGCCACGGCGGCCCGGAGTCCGGTCACCTCGACGGCCAGCCCGGTCTCCTCGGCGAACTCGCGCACCGCCGCCGCCTCGGGATGCTCGGCGTGGTCGAGCCCGCCCCCCGGCAGCTGCCACGCCCCGGGAAAGTCCGCCCGGGCCGACCCTCGCACGAGCAGTACCCGCCCCTCACGGTCGCGGCACACCCCGTACGCCCCGATCCGCCGCCGCTCCTCCATCAGCTCCCGCTCCCCACTCCCGACCGGCCGTCCCGTCGATCATGAATCTATTGCCCGCCGTCGTGGCGCGTCGTGGCAACAACTTCATGATCACCGAGTCGGCCCGGAAGGGGGCGGCGGGGTGGGGTGGGGTCAGCGGAGCTGGGCGGCGTGCACGGCTTCGGCGGTCACCTCGGTGAGGCGGTCGGTGGGGAGGGCGTTCAGCTCCTCGAGGCGGAACCAGCGGGCCTCACAGGTGGAGCCGCCGACGTCGGCCACGGTCGGCGGGGCGGGCTGGTCGACGACCACCCGGTAGAAGGCGCGCACCCCGTGCCAGTCGATCGGGTAGCCCTCGGGACCGAGCGAGGCGGCGTCCCGGTGGCTGGCCACGCCGAGCAGCTCGACCAGGCGACCGGTCTGCCCGGTCTCCTCGACCAGCTCCCGGATCAGCGCCGCGCCCGGCTGCTCGCCGTAGTCGGTGCCGCCGCCGGGCAGGTGCCAGCAACCGGCGCCCGGGTACCCGTCGGAGACCCGGGTGAGCAGCACCCGCTCCTCCGGGTCGGTGACCACGGCGTACGCGGCGAAGCGCTGCGCCCGGTGCAGCCCGTCCGGGCCGGGCACCGCGTAGAAGGAGGGGAACTCGGGGACCTCCTCGGGCACCACGTCGGCCGAGGAGGCGGGAAGCCCCAGGGCGCGCGCGGTGAACGACCGCAGCGGCAGCTCCCGGGCCTCGTCCAGAGTGAGCCAGCGGGCCAGGTCGGTCGGGCGATCCACCCGTTCGGTCAGCGTCCCGCCCCGCACCGAGACCGTGTAGAGCAGGCGGTCGGTGTGCAGGGTGATGCCTCGCTCGGGCAGGGCCCGCATGTCGGCGAGCACGTCCGCCAGCCCGGAGACGGCGACCGAGAGCCCGGTCTCCGCCGCGGTCTCGCGGACGACGGTGTGCTTGGGGTCCTCACCGTGGTCGACCGCCCCTCCCGGCAGCGACCAGGCGCCGGGGGTGCCGGAGCGCTCCGACGCGCGGACCAGCAACACTCGGCCGTCTTGATCAGCACAAACTGCGTATGCCGCGATCCTGCGGAGCGGCTCCAGCGAGGTGGTCACGGGAGCAAATTCTCCCCTCGCCGGGTTACCTCCATCGAAAAGAGTCGGATTCCTGACTCATCGCTGGCGCCTCAGGGATCGATCAGGGTAGGAGTCCGGGCGGTCACCGAGGTCGCCCGCTCGTCGGCGCGGCACCGTGGGGGCATGACCTCCCCGAGCACCCCTCAGGCCCCGTACAAACAACTCCGCCGACCGACCACCGACCGGATGGTGGCCGGCGTCGCCAGCGGCCTCGGCCGCTACCTGGCCGTCGACCCCACCCTCATCCGGGTGGTCTTCGCCGTCGCCACCCTGCTCACCGGCGGCTTCGCCGCGCTGGCGTACCCGATCATGTGGTTCCTGATGCCGGAGGAGCCGACCGGCGCGCCCGCCTGGCCGCACCCGGCGGGCACCGCGCCGCGCGGCTGGCCCACGGCGCCGCAGGCCGCGCCCACGCCGGAGCCGACGCCCCGGCCGCAGCCTCAGCCGCCGACCGCCGGGTGAGCCGGGGTCACTCCCACTCGATGGTGCCCGGCGGCTTGCTGGTGACATCCAGGACCACCCGGTTCACCTCGGCCACCTCGTTAGTGATCCGGGTGGAGATCCGGGCGACCACCTCGTAGGGCAGCCGGGACCAGTCGGCGGTCATCGCGTCCTCGCTGGAGACCGGGCGCAGCACCACGGGATGCCCGTAGCTGCGCTCGTCACCCTGCACGCCGACGCTGCGGACGTCGGCCAGGAGCACCACCGGGAACTGCCAGACGCCCCGGTCCAGGCCGGCGGCGCTCAGCTCCTCCCGGGCAATCAGGTCGGCCTTGCGGAGCAGGTCCAGCCGCTCCTTGTCGACCGCGCCGATGATCCGGATGGCCAGGCCGGGGCCCGGGAACGGGTGCCGCCAGACCATCGCCTCGGGCAGCCCCAGCTGGAGGCCGAGCGTCCGGACCTCGTCCTTGAAGAGCGTGCGCAGCGGCTCGACCAGGGCGAACTTCAGGTCCTCCGGGAGGCCGCCAACGTTGTGGTGACTCTTGATGTTGGCGGTGCCGGTGCCGCCTCCGGACTCGACCACGTCCGGGTAGAGGGTGCCCTGCACCAGGAACTCGACGTCGCCGTGCGAGGCGATCTCCCGGGCGGCGGCCTCGAAGACCCGGATGAACTCCCGGCCGATGATCTTGCGCTTCTGCTCCGGGTCGATCACGCCGGCGAGCGCACCGAGGAAGCGGCCCTGCGCGTCGACCACCTTGAGCTTGATGCCGGTGGCGGCCACGTAGTCCTTCTCCACCTGCTCGGCCTCCCCGGCCCGGAGCAGGCCATGGTCGACGAAGACGCAGGTGAGCTGGTCGCCGACGGCCTTGTGCACCAGCGCGGCGGCGACCGCCGAGTCCACCCCGCCGCTCAGGCCGCAGATGACCTCCTTGTCGCCCACCTGCTCCCGGATCCGGGCCACCTGCTCGTCGATGATGTTCTCGGGAGTCCAGATCGGCTCGACGCCGGCGATGTCGTACAGGAAGCGGGTGAGCATCTCCTGGCCGTGCGCGGTGTGCCCGACCTCCGGGTGGAACTGCACGCCGGCCCGGCGCCCGGCCAGGTCCTCGAACGCGGCCACCGGCGCGCCCGCCGACTCGGCGGTTACCGTGAAGCCCTCGGGCGCCTCGGTGACGCAGTCGCCGTGGCTCATCCAGACCGGCAGGTCCGCCGGGAGATCGCGGAGCAGCACGCCGGGATCGAGGAGGCGGGGGCGCAGCGGGGTGCCGCCGTACTCGCGGTTGCCGGTGCGCGCGACGGTGCCGCCGAGCGCCTGGGCCATCGCCTGGAAGCCGTAGCAGATGCCGAAGACCGGGACGTCGGCGGTGAACATGCCGGCGTCGATCTGCGGGGCGTCCGGCGCGTAGACGCTGGCCGGGCCGCCGGACAGGATGATCGCGGCCGGGTTCTTCGCCAGCATCTCGGCAACCGGCATGGAGTGCGGGACGATCTCCGAATAGACCTTGGCCTCACGCACCCGGCGCGCGATGAGCTGGGCGTACTGGGCTCCGAAGTCCACCACGAGGACGGGGCGAGGCGTGCTCATGTGCAGAAAGCCTACCGACCGTCACCCCCGCGCCGGGCGCGGGCCGGCCACTCCGCGTGGCGCGTCCCGCCCGGATGTCGCGCGAGTCACCCGCGCAGGGCGGCGGGGGCGTGCGCCGGGACCGCCGGGCGGCGCGGAGGCACCGGCGCCACCCGCACGTACGCGGCACCCAGCGGCGGCCGCGGATCCTCCTCGCCCTGGTTGGGCCAGCACGACATCGCCCGTTCCGCCTGGGCGGTGATGGTCAGCGACGGGTTCACCCCGAGGTTCGCCGAGACCGCCGCACCGTCCACCACGTGCAGCCCCGGGTGCCCGTACACCCGGTGGTACGGGTCGATCACCCCGTCGGCCGGGGTGGCGCCGATCACCGCCCCACCGAGGATGTGCGCGGTCATCGGGATGTTGAACGGCTCGGTCAGCGCGCCGCCGGGCGTACCGTCGATCTCCTCGGCGAGCAGCCGGACCGCGTTGTTGCCGGCCGGGATCCAGGTCGGGTTCGGCGCGCCGTGCCCCGGGCCGGAAACCAGCCGGCGGCCGAGCGGCCCGCGCCGCCATCGGGTGGTCAGCGAGTTGTCCGCCGACTGCATCACCAGGGCGATCACCGTCCGCTCCGACCAGCCCCGGACCGACAGCATCCGGGCGGCCAGGCCGGGCTGCCGGACGATGCTGCCCAGCCAGCGCCGGACCCGGTGCGGCCCGCCGTCGACCAGCAGCGACTGGAGCAGTCCCATCGCGTTCGAGCCCCGGCCGTAGCGGACCGGTTCGATGTGGGTCTGCGGATCGGGGTGGAACGAACTGGTGATCGCCACCCCCTCGGTGAAGTCCAGCCGCCGCTCGCGGGCCCGCTGGCGGGGCACCGAGGCGCCGAGGATGGCCTCCGAGTTGGTCCGGGTCAGCTCGCCGAGGCGGGGCGACAGCCCCGGCAGCGCGCCGGTCGCCTTCATCTCGTGCAGCAGCCGCTGGGTGCCCAGCGCACCGGCGGCGAAGACCACCTGGTCGGCGTGGATCACCTGGCGCCGCTTGCGCAGCCACGCGCCGGTGCGCTCGGTGTGCACCTCGTAGCCCCCGCCGGCGGGGCGGACCGCGGTGACGGTCGTCAGCGGGTGGACCTGGACGCCGAGCCGCTCGGCCAGCCAGAGGTAGTTCTTGACCAGGGTGTTCTTGGCGCCGTGCCGGCAGCCGGTCATGCACGAGCCGCAGTGCGTGCAGCCGGTCCGCTCCGGCCCGGCCCCGCCGAAGTACGGGTCCGGCACCCGCTCGCCGGGCCGGCCGATGTGCACCCCGACCGGGGTGGCGTGGAAGGTGTGCCCGACCCCCATCCGCTCGGCCACCGCCCGCATCGCCCGGTCCGCGCCGGTGTGCACCGGGTACGTGGTCGCCCCGAGCATCCGCTTGGCCTGGTCGTAGTGGCGGGCCAGCTCGTCGCGCCAGTCGGTGATGTGCCGCCACTGCGGGTCGGCGTAGAACGCGTCTAGGGGCTCGTAGAGGGTGTTGGCGTAGACCAGCGAGCCGCCGCCCA
Organism: Micromonospora sp. RTP1Z1; assembly: GCF_033804685.1. NCBI lineage: Bacteria > Bacillati > Actinomycetota > Actinomycetes > Micromonosporales > Micromonosporaceae > Micromonospora > Micromonospora sp. RTP1Z1. The sequence continues at coordinate 9,400 of NZ_JAPFQV010000087.1, read as the reverse complement.
CCCCGGCCCCGGAGAGCACCATGACTCCCCCGCCGGCCCGCCGGTCGGCCGAGCGGAGCAGGGTGATCCGCTGGAGGCCGTAACAGCCGAGCCTCGGGGCCCAGAGGAAGCGCCGGGCCCGCCAGGAGGTCTGCGGGAACTCGTCGTCGGCGAAGCGCCGCCCGGCCTCCAGCACGCCGACCGTGTAGCCCTTCTCAGCCAGCCGGAGCGCGGTGACGCTGCCACCGAAGCCGGACCCGATGACGACCACGTCGTACCGCATGGACGCATCATTACCGACGGGTAGCCATCGCGCCAGCGGCAGATTTTCGGGATCATGCAGAACGCTCGACCGCGACCCGGGCCCGCCGGCGGCAACCCTGGGGCCCCGCCCGAGCGTCGTTCAGCACGGGGGAAGGACACACGATGACGCAGGACAGCGCAGGACCGCGACGCCGCCGGCTGCCGGGGGTGGCCGTCGTGCTGGCGGTGCTCCTGGTCGCCGCGGGCGCGGTGGTGACCACCCGCCTGGTCTCCCGATCCGCGCCCGCGCCCGGCCCGGTGACCGGTTCGGCCACGCCCACGCCGTCGGCGAGCGCCCCGGCCACGGCGAGCCCCACCCCACCGCCCGGCGCCGACCTGACCGGCCCGCTGAACTTCCTCATCGTCGGGGTGGACACCCGCGTCACCGTGCCCGGCTGGGAGCCGCACGCCGACGCGGTGCTGGTCATGCACGTGGAGGCCGGGCTGAAGCAGGCATACCTCTTCTCCCTCCCCCGCGACCTGGTGGTGGACATCCCGGCCTACCCGAAGGCCGGCTACCCCGGCGGCCGGACCAAGCTCACCCACGCGATGAGCTACGGCAGCCGGGTCCCGGGCGACAAGGCCCACCCGAGCACCGCCCAGGGGTACGAGCTGCTGCGCACCACCGTCAGCCGGTACACCGGGCTGCCCATCGACGCGGGCGCGGTGCTCACCTTCTTCGGCTTCGACCGGCTGGTCGACGCCCTCAGCGGGGTGGACCTCTACGTCGACCAGCAGGTCGCCTCGATCCACCGGCGCCCGGACGGGCAGTACCGGCCACACACCGCCGGCGGGTACACCGGGCCGCAGATGGTCTACCAGAAGGGCAACCAGCACCTCAACGGCTGGCAGGCGCGGGACTACGCCCGACAGCGCTACATCGCCGGAGGCGACTACGCCCGGCAGCGCCACCAGCAGCAGCTGATCCGGGCACTGATCCGCAAGATCCTCGGCCAGGGGCTGGCCCGGGACCCGGACCGCGTCGAGGAGGTGGTCCGCACCCTCGGCAAAACCATGGTGTACACCGGCGGCGGACGGCGGCTGGTCGACTTCGCGTACGCCCTCGGCGGGATGCCCGCCGACGGCCTGGTCCTGGTCGGCCTCCCCGGCGACGCGGTCGGCAAGGGAGGCGCCTACCGGGGCGAGCAGCTCCGCCCGGTGGGCCGGCAGTTCCTCACCGAACTCCGCGCCGGCCGCGCTGACACCTTCCTCAAGACCCACCCCACCCTGCGGGTGCGAACCTGACTCAGAGGGGCTTCGGCTCGGCGGGGCGTTCGGTGCCGTAGAGCCAGGCGGTGAAGAGCTTGTCCAGCTTCCGGTGGGAGACGCGCTCGGCGAGCGCCCGGAAGTCGGCGGTGGTGGCGTTGCCGTTCTTCCTCTCCTCCGCCCAGGTACGCAGGATGGTGAAGAAGGCGGCGTCGCCGACCGCCACCCGCAGCGCGTGCACGGTCATCCCGCCCCGCTGGTAGACCGACTCGCCGAACAGGTTCGCCACCCCCGGCTTCCCCGGCGGGGTACGCCAGACCTGCCCGGACGCCGTCGCGTACCTCAGGTCGAAGGTGCGCTGCACGGTCGACTCGCCGGTGTGCTCGGCCCAGAGCCACTCGGCGTACGTGGCCAGCCCCTCGTTGAGCCAGATGTCCTGCCACCGCTCCAACGCCACGCTGTTGCCGAACCACTGGTGGGCCAGCTCGTGCGCGACCACCCCGGAGTTGTCGCCCTGCCGGAAGAACCCCGCCGAGTAGACCGGCCGGGTCTGCGTCTCCAGCGCGTACCGGATCCGGTCGTCCGCGATCACCACCCCGCCGTACGCGTCGAACGGGTACGGCCCGAAGAGGCTCTCCAGGTAGTCCGCCACCTCCACGGTCCGGCCGATCGACCGGTCCGGTGCCCCCTTCGCGACCTTCGTGGTGACCGCGCTGAACACCGGCCGTCCCTTGTGCTCCCCGGTGGTGACCCGGAACCTCCCGATCACCACCGTGCTGAGGTAGCTGGCCATCGGCTCGCCCTCGGACCACGTCCACGTGGTCCAGCCGCCCTGGGTGCTCCGCCCCTTCGGCACGCCGTTGCTGACCGCGGTCAGTCCCTTCGGCACGGTGATCTCGAAGTCGTAGGTGGCCTTGTCCGACGGGTGGTCGTTGACCGGGAACCAGGTGCTCGCCGACTCCGGCTGGCCGAGCGCGATCGCACCGTCCGAGGTGTGCAGCCAGCCGCCCCCGCCGAGCACGTCGTTCCGCAACGCGGCCGGCTCGCCGTCGTACCGGATCTCCGCGACGAAACCGTTCCCGGAGGTGAGGCCGGTGGCCGGGGTGACGATCAGCTCGTTGTCGGCACGGGCGTGGGTGGCCTTGACGCCGTCCACCGTCACCGAGCGCACGGTCAGCCCGGCCAGGTCCAGGTGGAACGCGGAGAGGTCTGCGGTGGCGGTGGCCCGCACGGTGGTGGTGCCGGTCAGCCGGTCCTTCGCCGGGTCGTAGCGGACCAGCACGGTGTAGTGGGCGACGTCGTAGCCGCCGTTGCCGTAGCTCGGGAAGTAGGGGTCGCCGGCACCGGCCGCGCCAGGCGCGAACGCCCGGGAGGCCGTCCGCGAAGCCTGCGCCGCGCCCGGCACCGTCCGCTCCTGGGCGGCCGAGTCGCAGCCGGCGAGCGACAGCGCCCCCACCACCAGCAACCCGAGGCCCCGTCGCACGCCCCGCCGCGTCAGCGTCATCGTCTCGACCCTCCCGGGAACGACCACCGGCGGCCCGGCCCGGCCGCCCCGCGGCGGCAGCCTACCCAGCGCTCAGGGCCGCGTCAGGGCAGGGCCGGCGCGGCGCCGCCGACCAGCCAGGCGTCGAGGAGCGCACGCAGCGGCCGGCCGGCGACCCGTTCGGCGTACGCGACGAAGTCGGCGGTGGTGGCGGTGCCGTCCCGACGCTCGGTCGTCCAGCCGCGCAGGATGCGGAAGAAGGTGTCGTCGCCGACCGCGCGGCGCAGCGCGTGCACGGCCAGTGCCCCGCGCTGGTAGACGGCGTCGCCGAACATCGCCGGTCGGCCCGGGTCGACCGACGGCCGGGTCCAGTCGGTGGCCGCGTACCGGGTGGCGAAGGCCCGCGCCACGGCGCGGCCGCCGTCGTGCTCGTCCCAGAGCCATTCGGCGTACGTGGCGAAGCCCTCGTTCAGCCAGATGTCGCTCCACCGGGCCACCGAGACGCTGTCGCCGAACCACTGGTGGGCCAGCTCGTGCGCGACCACCTCGGTGTTCGGCCGGCCGGCGCGGAAGAAGCCCGGCCCGTAGACCGGCCGGGACTGGGTCTCCAGGGCGTACCGGATGCGGTCGTCGGCGACCACGATGCCGCCGTACGCGTCGAACGGGTACGGGCCGAAGCGGCCGGCCAGGAAGTCGACGATCTCGCCGGTGCGGGCGAGCGAGGCGGCGGCCGGTCCGTCCGCCGGCAGGCCGGCGGCCACCGCGGTGACCATCGGCTTCCCGGCGTGGGTACCGGTCGACACCCGGTAGTTCCCGATCACCAGGGTGGTCAGGTAGCTGGCCATCGGCGAGCCCTCCGACCAGCTCCAGGTGGTCCAGCCGTCCCGGCTCGCCCGGGACCGCAGCACCCCGTTGCTCAGCGCGGCGAGCCCGTCCGGGACGGTCACCTCGACGTCGTAGGTGGCCTTGTCGGAGGGGTGGTCGTCGACCGGGAACCAGGTGCTCGCCGACTCCGGCTGGCCGAGCGCGATCGCGCCGTCGCCGGTGGCCTGGAAGCCGCCGCTGCCCAGCTCGCCGATGGGCAGCGGCTGGGGCACCCCGGCGTACGCCACCTCGGTGGTGAAGGACTTCCCGGACGGCAGGCCGTGGGCGGGGGTGACGACGAGCTCGTTGCCGTCGCGCCGGTGTCGCGCGGGGGCGCCGTCGACGCGTACCCGGTCGACGGTGAGGCCGGCGAGGTCGAGGTTGAACCGGGACAGGCCGGCCGTCGCGGTGGCGGTGACCGTCGCCTCGCCGGTGAGCCGGTCGCTGGCCGGGTCGTAGCGGACCTTGAGCCGGTAGTGGCCGACGTCGTAGCCGCCGTTGCCGGCCCCCGGCACGTACGGGTCCCCGGCGTCGGTGGCCCCGGCCCGGAACCGCCCCCCGTCGGTGCCGGTGCACCCGCCGAGCAGCAGCGTCAGCACCAGTGCCGCCGCGCACCGCCGCCCGCCCGTCACCCGCCGAGCCTAGACGTGCGACGGCGCGGGTGGGACCGGAATCCGCACCCGCGCCGTCGGTCGCCGCGTCGCCTCAGCGGTCGAGGACCAGGCCGACCTTCTGGAACTCCTTGAGGTCGCGGTAGCCGCACTTGGCCATCGCGCGGCGCAGGCCGCCGAAGAGGTTGAGCTGGCCGTCCGGCTCGTCGGCGGGGCCGAAGAGGAGCTGCTCCATCGAGCCGAGCGGTTCACCGGCCACCTCGAACGCGCCGCGCGGCAGCGACGGGTGGCTGGCAGCCGAGTGCCACCAGGCGCCACCGGCCGGGGCCTCCTCGCAGAGCGAGAGCGCCTCGCCGAGCATCACCGCGTCCGCGCCGCAGCCGAGCGCCTTGGCGATGTCGCCGGAGGTCTGGATGTCGCCGTCGGCGATCAGGTGCACGTACCGGCCGCCGGTCTCGTCCAGGTAGTCGCGGCGGGCCGCGGCGGCGTCGGCGATCGCGGTGGCCATCGGCACCCGGATGCCGAGCACCGACTCGGTGGTCGACCAGTCGTCGCCGCCGATGCCGACGATCACCCCGGCCGCGCCGGTGCGCATCAGGTGCAGCGCCGTCTTGTAGTCGGTGCAGCCGCCGACGATGACCGGCAGGTCGAGGTCGGCGATGAACTCCTTGAGGTTCAGCGGCTCGTCGGTGGTGGAGACGTGCTCGGCGGAGACGATGGTGCCCTGGATGACCAGGATGTCCACGCCGGCGTCGAGGATCACCGGGGCGAGCGCCAGGGTGTGCTGCGGGGAGACCCGGACGGCCACGGTGCCACCGCCGGCCCGCAGCTCGCGGACCCGCTCGGCGATCAGGTCCGGGCGGATCGGCTCGGCGTACACCTCCTGGAGCCGCTTGGTGGCGCGGGCTTCCTCGTCGAGGCCGGCCAGTTCCTCCAGCACCTTGGCCGGATTCTCGTACCGGGTCCAGAGGCCCTCGACGTTGAGCACGCCGAGCCCGCCGAGCTGGCCGAGCAGGACGGCGGACGAGGGGCTCATCGTCGCGTCGGAGGGGTGCCCGACGCAGGGGATCCCGAACTGGTACGCGTCGAGCTGCCACGCGGTGGAGACGTCCTCGACGTCCCGGGTGCGGCGGCTCGGCACGATGGCGATGTCGTCCAGGTGGTAGCCGCGCTGCGCGGTCTTGCCCAGCCCGATCTCGACCACGTCACGCATGGGGACTCCAGGTGTTTGGGGATGATGGTCAGCGGGAGTGGTAGTTCGGTGCCTCGACCGTCATCTGGATGTCGTGCGGGTGGCTCTCCTTGAGCCCGGCCGCGGTGATCCGGATGAGCTGGCCACGCCGGTGCAGCTCGGGGATGCTCTCCGCGCCGACGTAGCCCATCGCGGCCCGCAGTCCGCCGATGAGCTGGTGGGCGACCGCGGAGAGCGGGCCCCGGTAGGGCACCTGGCCCTCGACGCCCTCGGGGACCAGCTTGTCCTCGGCGAGCACGTCCTGCTGGAAGTAGCGGTCCTTGGAGTAGGACTTGGCCTGGCCGCGGGACTGCATCGCGCCGAGCGAGCCCATCCCCCGGTACGCCTTGTACTGCTTGCCGTTGATGAAGATCAGCTCGCCGGGGCTCTCCTCGCAGCCGGCCAGCAGGCTGCCGAGCATCACCGTGTCGGCGCCGGCCACCAGGGCCTTGGCGATGTCGCCCGAGTACTGGATGCCGCCGTCGCCGATCACCGGCACGCCGGCCGGCCGGGCGGCCCGCGCCGCTTCCATGATCGCGGTGATCTGCGGCACGCCCACGCCGGCGACGATCCGGGTGGTGCAGATCGCGCCCGGGCCGACCCCCACCTTGATGCCGTCGGCGCCCGCGTCGACCAGCGCCTTCGCGCCGGCGTACGTGGCCACGTTGCCGCCGACGATGTCGATGGCGACGTCCTTCTTGAGCTGGCGGACCATGTCCAGCACGGCCCGCTGGTGCCCGTGCGCGGTGTCCACGACGAGCACGTCGACGCCCGCGTCGACCAGGGTGCGGGCCCGCTTGTACGCGTCCTCGCCGACACCGACCGCGGCGGCGACCCGGAGCCGGCCCGCCGAGTCCTTGGTGGCGTTCGGGTACTGCTCGCTCTTGGTGAAGTCCTTGACGGTGATCAGGCCGCGCAGCCGGCCGGACTCGTCGACGATCGGCAGCTTCTCCACCTTGTGCCGGCGCAGCAGGTCGAGCGCGTCGTCCTTGCTCACCCCGACCCGGGCGGTGACCAGCGGGGTCCGGGTCATGATCTCGTGAACCGGGGTGGCCGGGTCGGAGACGAAGCGCATGTCGCGGTTGGTGACGATGCCCACCAGCCCGCCGTCGGCGTCGACCACCGGCACGCCGGAGATGCGGTACCGCCCGCAGAGCTCGTCGACGTCGCGGAGGGTGTCGTCCGGGCTGGCGGTGACCGGGTTGGTGATCATGCCGGACTCGGAGCGCTTCACCAGGTCGACCTGGAGCGCCTGGTCCTCCAGGGAGAGGTTGCGGTGCAGCACGCCGATGCCACCCTGCCGGGCCATGGCGATCGCCATCCGCGCCTCGGTGACGGTGTCCATCGCGCTGGAGAGCAGCGGCACGGTCAGCTCGACGTTGCGGGTGAGCCGGGTGCGGGTGTTGACCCGGCTGGGCACGACGTCCGACTCGCCGGGCTGGAGCAGCACGTCGTCGAAGGTCAGCCCGAGCGGCACCACCCGCGCCGAGCCGGCGGGCAGCTCCGGCAGGTGACCGCCCAGTTCGCCGCTGTCGGCGCCGGCCGGAAGATCGGTGCTGGGCGAATTTTCCACGATTGCTCTCCTGAGCTGGTCGGACGGGCTTCAGCGAGGCCGCGCGCGGGGACCGACGCACGCCGGGGTAACGGCGCGTCGCCTCATCGTACCCACTGAGCTGGGCCGGCCCCGGCAGTGGCGGGGCGGATGAGCGGCGCCATCGTGAGCGCCGGGGGCGGACTTCCGCCGCCGGTTGGGACTACGGTGAGGGGGTGCACGACGAGCCCATCGACCCGTTCAACGGCGACCCGGCCGATCCGACCGCCGGCCTGCAGGATCCGCGCGAGGAGGACCCGCTGGACCCGCTGACCGAGGTCGAGCGTCAGGACGTCCTGGAGGATCTCGCCGATCTGGAGATCTACCAGGCCCTGCTGGCGCCGATCGGGGTGCGTGGGCTGGTCATCGAGTGCGAGGACTGCCGCGAGCCGCACTACTTCGACTGGGACCTGCTCCGGGGCAACCTCCGCCACCTGCTGAGCTCCGGTCGGCCCCGGGTGCACGAGCCGGCCTACGACCCGGACCCGGACCACTACGTCACCTGGGACTACGCCCGCGGCTACGCCGACGGGGTGCACGACACGCTGACCGAGGGCACCGAGGAGGACGACTCCTCCGACGCCTGACCCGCGGGGCCCGGCCCGGACGGCCGGCACCCCCGCCGGGGGTCGGGGCGGATCAGGCGACCAGTCCGGCGCGGAAGCCGGCGGCCACGGCGTGCGCCCGGTCCCGGGCGCCGAGTTTGCGGAACAGCCGCCGGGCGTGGGTCTTGACGGTGTCCTCGGAGACGAACAGCTCCCGACCGATCTCCGCGTTGCTCTTCCCCTCGGCCATGCCGAGCAGCACCTGGAGCTCCCGTTCGGTAAGCCCGACGGGGGTCCGACCGTTGCGCGCGCCGGCGCCGGTGCGCTGCTGGCCGCTCGACGGCGCGGGCTCCGGCTCGCCGTCGGCCTCGTCGTCGCCGCGCTGCACCGGCACCATCGTCGGCACGCCACCCGACCCCTCCCCCGGAGCTGTGGCCCAGCCCGGCGTCGGCCGCGCCGGCGCCGCGGACCGCACCGGCCCGCCGACGGCCGCGGCGTCCCGGGCCGGGTCGGTGACCCGGTGCCGGGCCGGCCGTCCGGGCGCGGCGAGCAGCAGGAGGGCCTTCGCCACCGCACTGGTGAGATCGTGGTCGGCGCCCTGGATCAACCCCCGCGCCCCGGCGCTGATGGTGGCCGCGGCTGCCTCCGACTCCTCGGTGCCGAGCAGCAGCACCGCGGCCTGGGGCGCCCGGGCGAGCACCCGGCGCACGAAGCCGGCGCTGTCGGGCCGGGTGAGCGCGGTGTCGGCGAGCACGACGTCCACCGGACGCTCGGCGAGCCGCAACATCACCTCGGGATCGGAGACGGCGGTCCGGACGATCGCGGACAGTCCGAGTCGGGCCGCCGCGGAGGTCAGCTGCTGGGCCGCGGTCGGTGTCCGAACGCACACGAGAACGGTACGCACAGTGGTCTCCTCTCCGACTCAGAGCAGACCATGGCCGGGTGGCGCCGCGAGGAGGTTCCGGGCAATCATCCGAACTTTTCCGGCAGATGGGGCATATGCCGCTAGTTGTCCGTGGTTTTCGATCACAGATGTGTGAGCGCGGGAAAGCCCGGGTACCGAGACGTCAGGCCGGAAACGGTGCGCCTGCGCGGGCCGCCGCCCGGTTGACTGGCCACGAAGGATTCTCCGCGGTGCCGCGCGGGAGGAGGGGTGCTGATGTCGAACGTACGTAGACTGCCCGGACCCATCGTCGATCTCTGGGACTGGCAGCGGCTCGGCGCCTGCCGGGGGCGCGACAGCGCCCAGTTCTTCCACCCGGACGGCGAGCGCGGCTCGTCGCGGCTGCGCCGCGAGTCCGGCGCCAAGGCCGTCTGCCGGGCCTGCCCGGTACGGGCCGAGTGCGCCGCGCACGCCCTCGCGGTTCGGGAGCCGTACGGCGTCTGGGGCGGGTTCAGCGAGTCCGAGCGGCTCCGGCTGCTCGCCCTGGGCTGGGAGGACCTGGCCGACCGCCGGCAGAGCCGGGTCGACATCGCCCGGCTGGAGGCCCGCCTCGGCCGGCCGCACAAGTCGACCGTGCCGGACCAGCGCAAGATCGCCTGACCCGGCCGACCGGCACCACGCGACCCCCCGCCCCCACCAAAGGG
>NZ_JAPFQV010000086.1:0-22708 GCF_033804685.1 Micromonospora sp. RTP1Z1 | reverse complement strand
GCCAAGATCCGCGCAGTTTCGGGGAAAGAGTGGTCATTCCGCGCCCGGAGGCCACTCTTTCCGTGAAGTTGTGCGGATCTTGACCGGGCGGACGGATCTTGGCCGATGCGGGCGGGCGTGATCCCAGAGCACTAGCCGGCGTCGATGACCGGGGCCGGGCGGGCCGCCTTCGCCGCCGCCCGCTCCCCCGCCGGCAGCCACGCCCCGCCGGCGACGAGCGTGCGGGCCTGGTTCGGGCTGAACAGGTACGTCCGCTCGCCGCCGCACTTCCCGTCCGACTCCCCCGGGTCCTTGATCCAGAGCAGCGCGGCCAGGCCGGGCCGGTCGGTCACCGGTCGAGGCGGCTCGCCGAGCGCCTGCCGCGCCGGGTTGCACCACTCGTCGTCACGGTCCGGCTCGTCCGGCGGCGGGCCGGCGCCGTTGCGGGAGGGGAACGTGGACATGCCGATCGTGTGCACCGTCCCGACCAGCGCGAGCAGCGGCAGCAGCAGGGCGATGCTGCGGCCGTGCCGGGCGGCCCACACCTGCAGCCCGACGCGCGCCCGGCGGTGCGGCGGCAGCGCCCGGTCGATGTCGGCGACGGCCCGCAGGTCCAGGGTGGCGGCGTCCTCCAGGGTCCGGGTCACGCGATCGCCCCCGCCGTCACTGGCGTCCGGCCGCCGTCGCCGGCGGGCGCCGCGCCCAGGTGCGCGCCGCTGTGCACGGTCTTCACCCAGTTGGTACGCCCCATCAGGTGCCGCAGCAGCGCCCACACCCCGGCCACCGACAGCACCACCTGGTACGGGTATCCGCCGACGATCACGCCGAGGTGGTCGCGCAGCCGCACCTTCTGCCCGAAGGTACGGCCGAACTGGTGCAGCATCAGCACGTCCAGCGCGATGGTGAGCAGGCTGATCCCGAGCGGCACGCTGGCCAGCAGGGCGACCGTGATCAGCGACTTGTGGGCCAGCGCGAGGGCCAGCGCCACCGGCGCGAAGACCACGGAGGACGCCTGGAAGAACTGGAAGCCGAGCACGTACACGGCGAGCACCTTCTGCCACATCCGGGGCAGCGCCAGCCACTCCCGCTCGGTGAACACCTGGATGAAGCCCTGCATCCAGCGCACCCGCTGGCGGACCAGTGCGCGCAGGGTGTCCGGGGTCTCCTCCCGCGTGACCATCTCGTCCACGTAGACGACGTCGACGTCGTAGCCGAGCACCGAGGCGACCATGCCGATCTTGCAGTCCTCGGTGAGGCAGTCCTCGTCCCAGTACGCCCCGTACCGCCGGCGCAGGGCGGCCAGGAACTCGCGGCGGAAGAAGACCGTGTTACCGCCCAGCGGCATCACCTTCGTCGCCGCCTGGAGCTTCAGCCGGGACTGGAACCACTTGTAGTACTCCAGCACGTTGGCCGCCCGCCACCAGCCGGAGGCGTTGGCCCGCGCCCAGCGCCGCAGCCGGGGCAGCCGCCCGTCGGGCAGCGCCATCGTGCGCGGGTCGGCACTGAAGTTCATCAGCTGCACCCCACACTGCACGATGCCCGCGCCGGTCTTGCGAAACCGGTAGTCGACCATCCGGAGCAGATCGGGGTGGAAGAGGTCCTCGGCGTCGGCGATGCCGATCCACTCGTACCGGACGCCGAGCCGGTCCAGCTCGCGGACGGCCGCGTTCAGCCCGATCGGCTTGTTGTGCACCTCGGTGTCCTCCGGGTACGGGGCCACCAGCACCCGCCCCGGATACCGCGCCGCCTTGGCGTGCGCGATCGCCGCCGTGCCAGGGTCGTCGGGGTGGTCGACGATCGGCACCACCCAGTAGTCCGGGTGGTCGAGGTTGGCCAGCCGCTCCAGGGTGTGGCCGGCGACGGCCTCCTCGTGCCGCATCGGCACCAGGATCACGCCCGGCAGCCGGGGCTCGTCGGGCTCGCCGTACCGGTCGGGGTCGTTGTGCTCCGGCAGCCACCACTTGTAGAGCTGGAACGCCAGCGTGGTCACCGCGACGACCAGCATGAACAGCGACACCGTGACGAGGAAGACGTCGAGGAAGAGGACCGCCAGCATGCTCAGCACGGCCAGCGCCGCGCCCGCCCGGGCGACCCGCCAGGCCAGCGGGGCCGGCCGCCGGTGCACCCCGCGGTGCGGGGGGCGGGAGTCGACCTCGGTCATGGTGGCGGCACCTTCCTCGTGGGAGAAGGACCAGAAGCGGTCGGAGCAGTAGTTGACGGCCGTGCCGGCCACGAGCAGCCCCCAGTACGCCACGGCGGTGCCGGTGACCGGGGCGAGGAACGGGAACGCGACCAGGCTGAGCAGTGCGCTGGCGCCCCGGGCGGTCTGGAACCGCCGCCAGCGGCGGCTCCGGCGGTCGCCCCGGGCGGCGGTGTGCCGGCGCCAGGTGAGCTGCTCGTGGGCGATGAAGCTGAGCTGGAGGGTGACCACGAGCTGCACCGCGTTGGCGGCCGCCGGGGCGAGGCCCTGACCGGTCAGCAGCGCCAGCAGGGCGTGGCCGACCACCGCCACGACCGCGCCGACGGCGAGGAAGAGCCACGACTCACGGGCACGGAAAAGGCTGATGGCGGGAGGCACGCTGTCCTTTCGCTGCCGACACGGTGGGGCCGGGATCTCCGGTCGCGGCGACACAGCCGCGGTCGGCGGTCGGTCCCGCCGTGTGGCCGGCGGGCCCCGCTGGCCCGGACACGGCTCGACCCGACAGGGGGACGTGTGCGCTCCCCGCCGGGTCCGACGCCTTTCCTACCCCCGGCCCGGCGACCCAAGCCCACTCGTGGCGGGGGACACATCCGCAGGTCAGGGGTGGTTCACGGGGCCCGGCGCGGGTGCGTTCACGGGCAGCGGGCACCCCTCGATCGTCCGGGCCCGCCCGGATTCGGTCCGGTCAGCGGCAGCCGATCCCGGACCGGTCACGGCGACGCCAGGCCAGGGTCAGCAGCATCAGCATCAGCACCGCCCCGACGCCGACCAGGCCGCCGCCGAGCTTCACCGGCGTGCTGAGGCTCGCGCGCCGGTGACCGGCAGGTGGCCGCGGTACGCCCGCGAGTTGCTCATCAGTAGCGCACTGAGATCCGGCGCTCGACGCCGTCGACCCGGATCTCCCCGCCGTACGGGATGATCAGCTGCGGGTCGGTGTGGCCCAGATCGACATCGAAGACCACCACGGCGTCGGGGGCGTACGCGGCCAGCGCCCGGTTGACCGCGTCGCGTTGGTCGTCCGCCCACGCCCGCCGCTCCGGCACGGAGTGCGGGCGGTCGAAGTCCCACGCCTTGGCCCGGCCGACGAGCACCGCCGGGAAGCCGGCGAGCAGCCCGCGCTCCCCCAGGTTGCGCAGGATCCGGTACACCTCGGTCGCCGAGGGCAGCTCCTCCGAGGTCTCCATCAAAAACACCGAGCCGGCCAGCTCCGCGGTCGGGGCGACCCGGTCGGCGGCGAGTAGCCAGTTCAGCACCTCCAGGTTGCCGCCCCAGGTCCGACCCTGCACCACCGTCGACGGGCCCTGCCAGTGCCAGCCGCTCCCGGGGAACATCAGCGGTTCATCGTCGAGCGTGGCCGGGTCCCGCCAGTCGTTCGGCTGGTCGCCCCACTCAGGTGCGGGCGCCAGGTCGTACCAGCCCGAGGTGAAGAGCGCGGCGCGCAGCGAGTCGGCGGTCAGCGGGTGGAGCTTTCCGGGCCGGCCGAGGTGCACCAGCACCGACCCGCCGTGGTATCCCACGATGCCGAGTCTGTGCAGGTGGTTGAGCATGTTGGTGTTGTCGGAGTAGCCGAAGTACGGCTTCGGGTTGGCCCGCAGCACCTCGTCGTCCAGGTACGGGGTGACCGTGATCAGGTCGTCCCCGCCCACGGTGGCCAGTACCGCGGTGATGGTCGGATCGGCGAAGGCGGCGGTGACATCGCGGGCCCGGTCCCGCGGGTCGGCGCCCATCACCCGGGTGGTCGGGTACTCGACCGGCTCCAGGCCGAACTCATCGCGCAGCCGGCGCAACCCCAGCTCGTACACGTGCGGGAAGAGACCCGGCAGCCCGGCGGAGGGTGACACGACGGCGACCCGGTCGCCGGGCCGGGGCTTCGGCGGGTAGCTGGGCAGGTTCATGATCGGACGCTACCGAACCGGGCCAAGGGGTTTTTCAGACGGTCTGGCCGACCTCGATCAGGTGGCCGTCCGGGTCGCGCAGGTAGCAGCGGATCTCCCTGCCCCGGTCCTGCGGCGGGGTCAGGAACGTCGCGCCGCGAGCGCACCACTCGGCGTACACGGCCTGGATGTCGGCCACCCGAATGTTGAGGAACGCGCTGGTCCGATGGGGGTCGGGCGGGGTCTCCAGGGTCACGTCCGGCTTGTCCTCGGTCGGTCCGCCGCCGACGGCGATGATCACCCAGCTGTTGGCCAGCCGGACGATCGCCGGCCCAGCCTCCCGGACCACCGTGCCGCCGAGGACGTCGGAGTAGAAGGCCGCCGACCGGGCCACGTCGGCGGCCACCACGAAGTGGGCCAGCAGGATGCCCTCGGCCGGGTTCGGCAGGTCGTCGCGCGCCATGCGGCCAGCTTGGCACCGGCTGGAGCGCGGGGCGGCGAAACCCCACAACCAGGGCGAATCGCCACCCTAGGCTGGCGACGTGAACGAGGACCGGGAACTCGCGGTGCGGGACTGGCTGCCCCGTACCGCGGCGCTCCTGGTCGGCACGCTCGCCCTGGCCACCGCGTTCATCGCCGCCTACGTGGGGGCGCTGCACCAGCCCACCCCGCGGGACGTACCGGTCGGCGTGGTCCTCGGCGACCAGCGCGCGCAGCAGGTGATGGCCGCCGTGCGCGCCCGGACCGACAAGATCAAGCCGATCGAGTACGACAACCCGCAGGCCGCCGACGACGGACTGACCGCCCGCGGGGTGTACGGGGTGCTCGCCTCCGGCCCGGACAACGGGTTGCGCCTCACCATCGCCAGCGCGTCCGCGCCCGCCGCCGCCGAACTCGTCACCCAGGTGCTCACCCAGGCCGCCCGGCAGGCCAGCCTGCCACTGCAGGTAACCGACGAGGTGCCGGTCGAGGGGAGCGACCCGCGCGGGCTGGTCCCCTTCTACCTGGCGGCCGGCTACGTCCTCGGCGGCTACCTCGCCTCCACCGCGCTCGGCCTGAAGACCGGCACCGCGCCGGTGAGCCTTGCCCGGGCCGGGCTGCGGATCGCCGCGCTAGCGGTCTACTCGATCGTGCTCGGCGTGGCCGGCGCGACGGTCGTCGGCCCGATCCTGGACGTCTGGCACCACGACGTGCCGGCCGTCGCCGCGGTCGGCGCGCTGGCGGTCTTCGCCGCCGCGATGGTGGCCTCCGCCGTGCAGGGCTGGCTCGGCCTGCTCGGCACCGGGATCGTGATCCTGCTGCTGGTGGTGCTCGGCAACCCCGGCTCCGGCGGCATCTACGCCCCGGAGTTCCTCCCCGACTGGCTGCGCGGCATGCACCGGTGGAACGTGCCCGGGCTGGCCACCGACCTGATCAAGTCGGCGGTCTACTTCGACCGCCGGTCGATGGGCTGGGCGCTGACCGGCCTCGTGGTCTGGGCGCTGCTCGGCGTGCTCGGGCTGATCACCGCCACGATGTTCCGCACCCACTGGCGGGCCCGCCGGGCCACCCGCGCCGCCGGAGCCCGTACGACCGCACCCGACGAACCCACCACCGATGGCTGAGCCGCTCCGACCGTCCCAGAGTGCAGATCATCACGCCGGCCCTCTCCGTGCGGCGGGGCCGGCGCGGATACGATCCAGGGAGTCGGACAGCGCTGTCCTTCGTACTCACGTAAGGAGCGCACCGTGACCGACAAGCACGACCACGACGGCCCGGACGCCGCGCTGCGGGCCGACATCCGCCGCCTCGGCACGCTCCTCGGGCAGACCCTCGCCCGACAGGAGGGCCGCCCGCTGCTCGACCTGGTCGAGGAGATCCGGGCGCAGGTCCGCTCCGACGCCCCGGCCGCCGCCCAGCGGCTCGGCGGACTGGACGTCGCCACCGGCACCAAGCTGGCCCGGGCCTTCTCCACCTACTTCCACCTGGCCAACATCACCGAGCAGGTGCACCGGGCCCGCGACCTGCGCCGCCGCCGGGCGGTCCAGGGCGGCTGGCTGGACCAGGCGGCCAAGATGATCGCCGAGCGCGGGGTGCCGGCCGAGGAGATCGCCGCCGCGGCCCGCCGCCTCGCGGTACGCCCGGTCTTCACCGCCCACCCCACCGAGGCGGCCCGCCGCTCGATCCTGTCCAAGCTGCGCGCGATCGCCGACGAGCTGGACGCCGAGACCGCCAACGCCATCCTCTACGGGGCCAGCGACGAGGGGCCGGCCAACCGGCGCCTGGCCGAGCTGCTGGACCTGATGTGGCAGACCGACGAGCTGCGGCTGGACCGGCCGGACCCGACCGACGAGGCCCGCAACGCCATCTACTACCTGCGCGACCTGTACGCCGAGGCCGCCCCGCAGGTCCTCGACGACCTCGCCGACACGCTGCGCACCCTCGGCGTGGAGACGTCGCCGACGTCCCGCCCCCTGACGTTCGGCACCTGGATCGGCGGTGACCGGGACGGCAACCCGTTCGTCACCCCGGCGGTCACCCGGGAGGTGCTGCGGATCCAGCACGAGCACGGCATCGCCGCCACCGAGAAGGCGATGGACCACCTGATCAACGAGGTCTCCGTCTCCCGCCGGCTGCGCGCGGTGTCGCTCGACCTCTCCGCCAGCCTCGCCGCCGACCTGGACGCGCTGCCCGAGGTGGCGCCCCGGTTCCGCCGGGTCAACGCGGAGGAGCCGTACCGGCTCAAGGCCCGCTGCGTGAAGGCGAAGCTGGCCAACACCCGGGAGCGGCTGCGCGCCGGCACCGCCCACGTGCCGGGGCGGGACTACCGGGGCTCCGCCGCGCTGATCGCCGACCTGGAGCTGCTGCGCGCCTCGCTGGCCCGCAACTCGGGGCAGCTCACCGCCGTCGGCCGGCTGGCCTCGACCATCCGTACGGTCTCCGCCTTCGGCCTGCACCTGGCGACCATGGACGTCCGGGAGCACGCCGAGGCGCACCACGCGGTGCTGGCCCAGCTCTACGAGGCCGTCGGCGAGGTGTCGGACTACCCGTCGCTGAGCCGGCTGGAGCGGACCAAGCTGCTCGCCGACGAGCTGACCGGACGGCGGCCGCTCTCCACCCTGGACACCCCGCTGACCGAGGGCGCACAGAAGACCTTCGACGTGTTCGGGGCGATCCGGGAGGCGCAGGACCGGTTCGGGTCCGAGGTGATCGAGTCGTACATCATCTCGATGACCCTCGGCGTGGACGACGTGCTCGCCGCGGTCGTGCTGGCCCGCGAGGCCGGCCTGGTCGACGTGCACACCGGTCGGGCCCGGATCGGCATCGTGCCGCTGCTGGAGACCCCGGCCGAGCTGAACGCCGGCGGCGAACTGCTGGACGAGCTGCTGTCGCTGCCGGCCTACCGGGCGCTGGTCTCGGCCCGGGGCGACGTGCAGGAGGTGATGCTGGGCTACTCCGACTCCAACAAGGAGGCGGGCATCACCACCAGCCAGTGGTCCATCCACCGGGCCCAGCGCGCGCTGCGCGACGTGGCCGCCCGGCACGGCGTGCACCTGCGGCTCTTCCACGGCCGGGGCGGCACGGTCGGCCGCGGCGGCGGGCCGACGCACGACGCGGTCCTGGCCCAGCCGTACGGCACGCTGGACGGCGCGATCAAGGTGACCGAGCAGGGCGAGGTCATCTCCGACAAGTACACCCTGCCCGCGCTGGCCCGGGAGAACCTTGAGCTGACCGTGGCCGCGGTGCTCCAGGCGACGCTGCTGCACACCGCCCCCCGGCAGCCGGCCGAGCAGCTGGAACGCTGGGACGCGACGATGGACGTGGTCTCCGAGTCGGCGTTCCGGTCGTACCGGTCGCTGGTCGAGGACCCGGACCTGCCCGCGTACTTCTGGGCCTCCACCCCGACCGAGCTGCTCGGCGCGCTGAACATCGGCTCCCGGCCGGCGAAACGGCCCAACACCGGGGCCGGGCTGGCCGGCCTGCGGGCCATCCCCTGGGTGTTCGGCTGGACGCAGACCCGGCAGATCGTGCCGGGCTGGTACGGCGTCGGCTCCGGGCTGGCCGCCGCGCGGGCGGCCGGGCTGGAGGACGTGCTCGCCGAGATGAACCGGAACTGGCACTTCTTCCGCACGTTCCTGTCGAACGTCGAGATGATGCTGACCAAGACCGACCTGACCATCGCCCGGCGGTACGTCGAGACCCTGGTGCCGAAGAAACTGCACCCGATCTTCGACAAGATCCAGCAGGAGTACGAGCTGACCAAGCAGGAGGTGCTGGCGGTGACCTCGTCGCCGGCCCTGCTGGAGAACTCACCGGTGCTCCAGCGCACCCTGGCGGTGCGGGACACCTACCTGGAGCCGCTGCACCATCTCCAGGTGGCGCTGCTCCAGCAGTACCGCGAGTCCGGCGCCGCCGGCCGCGCGGTGGCCACCGCGCCGGGCGGCCGCCGCGCCCCCAACGACGGTACGGCGCTGGAGCGGGCGCTGCTGACCACGGTCAACGGCATCGCCGCCGGCATGCGCAACACCGGCTGACCGGCCGGCACCCGCCACGCCCCGGCCCGTTCGGGCTCACCAGTCGCCGCCGCCGCCGCCGAAGTCCCCGCCGCCGAAGTCGCCCCCACCGAAGCCGCCGAAGTCCCCGCCGCCGCCGTAGTCGCCGCCACCGCCACCGCCGGAGAAGTCCCCGGCGTAGTCGCCGCCGCCCTGGCCGCCGGCGAACTGGTCGCCGCCGCCCTGGTCACCGGCGAACTGGTCGCCGCCGGAGTCGCCGCCCTGGTCGCCGAAGTCCCCGCCCTGGTCCTGGCCGTCGTCGAAGCCCTCCTGGTAGCCGGCCTCGTAGCCGTAGCCCGGGTCGGCGAAGGCGGGCGAGAAGAGCGCGTCGGCGATCAGGATGCCGCCGAGCACGCCGGCGCCGGTGCCGAGCGCGGTCTTCCACCACGGCGTCGAGTACCAGCCGGACGGCACCGGACGGCCCTGCCAGTTGCCGCCCGGGTAGTAGTAGGGCGTCTGGTTGCCTGGCTGCGGGCCGGCCCGGTAGGTCTGCCCCTGCACGTTGACCTCGCGCTCCTTGGTGAGCATGCCGGCGCCCCGGGCGGCGGCCAGCGGCGGCAGCTCCGGGCCCGGGTCGATGCCCTGCGCGGTACGGGCGGCCCGGATGTAGGCCAGCCCCTCCAGCGCGGTCTCCCGGGCCAGCGCGAACTGGTGCGGGCTACGCGCCTGCTCCAGCTGGGACCCGGCGGCGTTGTACCGCTCACCCGCGTCGGCCAGCGCCTGCCGAACCGCCGGCGCGTCGCCGTGCAGGTTCATCAACTGGCCGCCGAGGCGCTCGTACCAGCGCTGCGCCTCCGCGCGGGCGTCGGCCAGCTCGGTGGCCCGCCGGGACCTGCTCCCCCACCGCCAGAACACGAGCGCACCTCCGAGCATCAGGATCAGGATCACCCACAGGGCAACTTCCATGCCCTCGAGCGTACCCACCGGTCGCTCGTCGTACCCGTTTGGCAAGCTCTCGGGCATGGACTTCGCGACGCTGGCCGTGGTGGTGCTCTGCCTCGCCGCGGGCGGCGCGGTCGGCTGGCTGGCCGCCCGGTCCCGCGCGGCGACCCAGATCGCCCGGCTCGAGGCGACCCTGGAGGCCACCCGGGCCGGCGAGGGGCGGCTGGAGCAGTCGATGCGGGCGCTCAGCTACGAGGCGACCGCCCAGTCGCAGGAGGCGGTCGCCCGGGCGGTGGCCCCGCTGCACGACACCCTCCGGCGGTACGAGCAGCGGGTCGCCGAGCTGGAGCACGACCGGGTCGACGCGTACGCCGAGCTGCGTGAGCAGGTCCGGGCCATGAGCACGGTCTCCGGGGAGCTGCGCACCGAGACCAAGCAACTGGTGGCCGCGCTGCGCGCGCCGCAGGTGCGGGGGCGCTGGGGCGAGCACCAGCTGCGCCGGATCGTCGAGGCCGCCGGCCTGTTGGAGCACTGCGACTTCGACGAGCAGGTCACCGCCGCCACCGACCATCAGGGGGTACGCCCCGACCTGGTGGTCCGGCTGCACGGCGGGCGCAGCGTGGTGGTCGACGCCAAGGCGCCCTTCGACGCGTACCTGACCGCGATGGAGGCGCGCGACGAGCGGGGGCGGGACACCCACCTCGACGCGCACGCACGGCACCTGCGGGCGCACGTGGACGCCCTGGCGGCGAAGACGTACTGGGCGGCGTTCGACTCGACGCCGGAGTTCGTGGTGCTCTTCGTGCCGGCCGACCCGTTCCTCGACGTGGCGTTGCAGCGCGACCCGACGCTGCTCGAGCACGCCTTCACCCGCAACGTGGTGCTCGCGACGCCGGCCACCCTGGTGGCGCTGCTGCGCACGGTGGCCTACTCGTGGCGGCAGGAGGCGTTGGCGCGCAACGCGGTGGCGGTGCACTCCCTGGCCCGCGAGCTCTACCGGCGACTGTCCACCCTGGGCGACCACGTCGGCAAGCTCGGCGCGTCGCTCGGCGGGGCGGTGACCGCGTACAACCGGGCGGTCGGGTCGCTGGAGGCCCGGGTGCTGGTCAGCGCGCGCAAGCTCGCCGAGCTGGGCGTCTCCGACCAGGAGCTGGTCACCCCGGCGCAGGTGGAGCTGGCCCCCCGGCAGCCGCAGGCCCCCGAGCTCACCGAGGATGCCCGGTTGCCACTCTTTTCGAAGCCTCGTGGGGACAAATCCGACTGACCCGATCGGTCGGGGTCGTCGTCCGATCGGACAGCCAGGGCAAACGATCGACGCACCGTAATACCTGAGATATTGGTTGTCGCGATGCAATTGCTCGCGCCATTGTTACAGGGTTGGTCGGCCCACGTCACGGCTAGGTCACAAGGCACACCGCGTTGATGACAGGCGGCCCGTCGAACACCAAAGATCGATCTCACCAGCCCCGCACCCCCAGGGCTCCCCTCGTCGGAGGACGTGAACGTGAAGAAACCTCCTACCTGGACCCGGCGTGCCTCAGCCGGGTTCGCCGCATCCGTCGTCGCGCTCGGCGCGATCGCGCTGACGGGCGGCTCCACCACCGCCAGCGCCGCCCCGCAGACCGAGACCAGGACCCCGAAGGGCCACGGGTCCGACAAGCTCGGCTCGCACGACCACGAGCTGCTCGCCCAGGCCCGGGCCAAGGGCGACAAGACCGTTGTCCTGATCGTCGCCACCGACAAGGGCAAGGCCGGCACCGTCGCCGCCGAGCTCCGCAAGCTGGGCGCCACCGTGGCCAAGCAGGTGGACGGGGTCGGATACATCCGGGCCAGCGTTCCCACCGACGCGGTGCTGCGGGCCGCGAAGCTCCCCGGCGTGGCCGCCATCGACCTCAACGAGTCGATCCCGCTGCCCAAGCCCGAGCCCGTCAAGGCCGACGGCGAGGGCACCCCCGCCCCCGAGGCGGTGGCCGCCCCCGGACCGGACACCCCGGCCGCCAACGCGTACATGCCGACGAACGAGACCGGCGCGGTCGCGTTCAAGCAGGCCCACCCCGAGTGGGACGGCCGCGGCGTGACGATCGGCATCATGGACTCCGGTGTGGACCTCGACAACCCGGCGCTGCAGACCACGTCGACCGGCGAGCGCAAGATCGCCGACTGGTTCACCGCGACCGACCCGCTGCTGGACAGCGACGGCACGTGGCGGGCCATGCTGACCCAGGTCACCGGGCCGACCTTCAGCTACGCCGGCGGCACCTGGACGGCGCCGGAGGGCTCCTGGCGGATCAACCGGTTCTCCGAGAGCATCACCGCCAACGACGAGCCGGGCGGTGACATCAACAAGGACGGCGACAAGACCGACACGTTCGGCATCCTCTACGACCCGGAGACCCACGACATCCGGGTGGACACCAACCAGAACCGCGACTTCACCGACGACGCGGTGATGCGCCCCTACAAGGAGCGCTACGACGTCGGCCACTTCGGCACCGACAACCCCGCCACCGCAATCGCCGAGCGGACGCCGTTCGTCGTCGAGTACCGCGAGGACGTCGACACCACCCCCGCCGGCCTGCCCGGCAAGGCCGACTTCGTCAACATCGGCATCGTCGAGGCCCAGCACGGCTCGCACGTCGCCGGTATCACCGCGGCCAACGACATGTTCGGCGACGCCGCCTTCGACGGCGCCGCCCCCGGCGCCAAGCTGGTCTCCGCCCGCGCCTGCAACTGGGGCGGCGGCTGCACCGCCGCGGCGCTCACCGACGGCATGGTGGAGCTGGTGGTCAACCGGCACGTCGACGTGGTCAACATGTCCATCGGTGGCCTGCCGGCGCTCAACGACGCCAACAACGCCCGTGCGCAACTCTACGACCGGCTGATCAACGATTACGGCGTCCAGCTGTTCATCTCGGCCGGCAACTCCGGCCCGGGCATCAACACTGTCGGCGACCCGTCGGTGGCCAGCAGCGTGGTCAGCGTCGCCGCCGGTGTGAGCAAGGAGACCTGGCTGGCCAACTACGGCTCCGAGACCCGGGTGCCGTACCAGCTGTTCAACTTCTCCTCCCGCGGCCCGCGTGAGGATGGCGGCTTCAAGCCGACCATCACCGCGCCCGGTTCGGCGATCTCCACCACGCCGCTGTGGCAGGCGGGCGGCCCGGTGCCCGAGGCGGGCTACCAGCTGCCGCCGGGCTACTCGATGCTGAACGGCACCTCGATGGCCTCCCCGCAGGCCACCGGCGCCGCGGCGCTGCTGCTCTCGGCGGCGAAGGCGAACAAGTTCGGGATCTCCCCCGCCGAGCTGCGCCGGGCGATCTATTCGTCGGCGAAGTGGATCGACGGGGTGCCCGCGCACGGTCAGGGCAATGGTCAGTTCAACACCGTCGGCGCCTGGGACCTGCTCGCCGGCCACGGCCTCCAGTCGCGCGGCTACAGCGTCTCCGCGCCGGTCTGCACCCCGCTCTCCGGATACCTGGCGACCGCGAACACGGGTACCGGTGTCTACAACCGGTGTGCCGCTGGCCAGGGCGGTCAGGCGGCCGGTAAGGACAAGACCTACACCCTGACGTTCACCCGGACCACTGGCCCGAACCAGCCGATCCGGCACGACGTGACCCTGCTGGGCAACGACGGCACGTTCCGCGACTACCGGCACAGCCTGGTGCTGCCGCTGAACAAGCCGGTCACCCTCCAGCTCGAGACCAACGGCGGCTACGGCGTGCACAGCGCGGTCATGCGGGTCGACGACCCGGCGACGCCCGGCGTCGACTTCGAGGTGCTCAACACGATCGCCATCGGCCAGGACCTGACCGCGCCGGGCTACGGCTTCACCACCTCCGGCTCGGTGGACCGCAACGGGTTCACCTCGTACTTCGTCAACGTGCCGGCGGGCGCCTCGGCGCTGCAGGTCAACATGTCCGGCCTGGCCGGCGGCTCGCAGACCCGGTTCATCGCGTTCAACCCGTACGGCGTCCCGGTCGAGAGCACCTCCAGCCTCGGCTGCTACAGCAACTTCTCCAACCCGGCCGCCTGCAAGCCGGACGAGCGCGACTACGCCAACCCGATGCCGGGCCTGTGGGAGATCGAGGTCGAGTCGCGGCGCACCTCTCCGCTGCTGGAGAACCCGTTCACGCTCAGTGCCACGGTGCAGGGCGTGAAGGTCGACCCGGCCACGGTGGAGCTGCCCAGCGTCACCGCCGGCCAGGCCACCCCGGTGACCTGGAACCTGACCAACGCGTTCGGCCCGGTGACCGTCACCGGCAAGGGCGGCCCGCTGGGCAGCGCGGCGGTCAGCCGGCCGACCATCGCCGACGGTGAGCAGCAGACGTACCACGTCACCGTCCCGGCGGGCGCCACCCGGCTCGACGTGGCGATCAACAACCCGAGCGACCCGAAGGCGGACCTGGACCTCGTCGTCCAGCGCAACGGCGTGAAGGTGGCCTCCTCGGCCGACGGCGACTCGGACGAGTCGGTCTCGATCGCGAACCCGGCCGCCGGCACGTACGACGTGATCATCGACGGGTACTCGGTCCCCGCCGGCACCACGGCGTACGACTACCGGGACGTCTTCTACGCCTCGGCGCTGGGCAGCCTGGACGCGGCTCCGACCACGGCAACGCTGGCCAACGGCGCCGGCGCGAGCCTGACCGGCTCGGTGACCGCCCAGTCGGCGCCGGCCGCGGGTCGCCGCCTCTTCGGTGAACTGCTCGTGGTCACCGACCAGGGTGCGGTCGTCGGGCGGGGCAACGTCTCGATCGGCACCGTGAACTGATCACCCGTTCCACCGCGGAGCCCGTCCCCACTGCGGGGGCGGGCTCCGTGCCGTTCGGCCTCATCCGGCGCGAGCAGCACCAGACGAAACCCCTGGCGGGGTCAGGCGGGGCGGGCGGACTCCACGACGAAGGGAGTGCCCTGCTGGCAGGTGGTCATCATGTCCGGCTGGGATCGGCCGGTGACGGTCACCGTGGCGCCGGGCCGCAGGACGTCGCGCGGGCCGCCGACCAGCAGGTAGCCGTCGAGCAGCAGGCAGTTCGGCTCCACCCCCTGGCTGACCGTGCCGGTGAGGGTATCCCCGCCCGGGCCCGGCGGGAGGCTCGGGCCGTTCGGCGGGCGCTTAGTCGGCGGAACGGCGGACGGCGGCGTCGAGGGGGCGGGACCGGTCGAGCCGGGCGGGGTGGTCACCGACGACCCTCCTGTCGGACTGGTTGGCGTCGCGTCACCACCACCCTGACCGCCGCAGGCGCTCAGCGCCGCGCAGACGACCAGGGCGGACACGGCCGTCCGAAACGTCTTCATACCGGATCCGACGTACGGCGCCGGCAATCCGTTCCGCCTCAGCGGGCCGCCGCCGCGGCCTTCATGTCCCGCTTGAGCTCCTGCGGCAGCGAGAAGGTCAGCCGCTCGTTGGCGGTGAGGATCTCCTCGACGTCGGTGAAGCCGCGCGCGGCCAGGTGCTCCAGCACCTGCTGCACCAGGTCGTCCGGCACGCTCGCGCCGGAGGTGACGCCGACCGTGCCGGCGCCGGCGAGCCAGGCGTCGTCGATCTCCGCGGCGTAGTCGACCAGGTGACCGGCGCGGGCGCCGGCGTCCAGGGCCACCTCGACGAGCCGGACCGAGTTGGAGGAGTTGCGCGAGCCGACGACGATCACCACGTCGCACTCGGGCGCGATCTCCTTGACCACGTGCTGGCGATTGGAGGTGGCGTAGCAGATGTCGTCGCTGGGCGGCGACTGGAGCAGCGGCAGCCGAGACTTGAGCCGGGCGACGGTCTCCAGCGTCTCGTCCACCGACAGCGTGGTCTGGGAGAGCCAGACGACCTTGTTCGGGTCACGGACGGTGACCTTGTCGGCGCCCTCCGGGCCGTCCACCAACTGGATGTGGGCGGGGGCCTCACCGGCGGTGCCGACGACCTCCTCGTGCCCCTCGTGACCGATCAGCAGGATGTCGTAGTCCTCGGCGGCGAACCGCTTCGCCTCCTGGTGGACCTTGGTCACCAGCGGGCAGGTCGCGTCGATGGCCTTGAGCGAGCGCGCCCTGGCCTGCTCGTAGACCTCGGGGGCCACGCCGTGGGCGGAGAAGATCACGGTGGCGCCCTCGGGCACCTCCTCGTTCTCCTCAACGAAGATCGCACCCTGGGCCTCCAGGGTCTGCACCACGTGCTTGTTGTGCACGATCTGCTTGCGCACGTAGATCGGGGCGCCGTAGAGCTTCAGCGCCTCCTCGACGGTCTGCACCGCCCGGTCCACGCCCGCGCAGTAGCCGCGGGGCTTGGCCAGGAGCACGCGCTTGCCGGTTCGGGGAGTCGTCTCAGCGTGAGTCACCCGCCCATCGTACGTGCCGGGTTTCCCGGTGGCAGCGGCTGCGACCCGCGCCACAGGGGCCGCGCGGGCTGGCAGAATGACCGGACCGGCAGCGCGCGGGGCCACCGGGGACCCCTCTGCACGGGTGCCCCGACGAGCAGGCGCTGCCGTCCGGGACGCTGGCCGCACTCGGCTGAACCGCGTCACCGGTCCACGCGGTCGCCTCCGGACTGCCCTTCGCCACCGGCGACGATGCGCCCGATCAGGTCCAGCGCCTCGTACAGCACCGCCCGGCCGGCCCGCGTGTCGACACCCAGGCTCTCCGAGTTCTGAAGGTGCGACAGCATGTAGTACGGCATCAGGAACATCGGGCCGACGATCCGCCGGTCGAACACCGCCGGGTCGGCGGGATCGATCGACCGCAGCAGCGACAGGAAGCGCTCCGCCCGGGCTGGGCCGCACTCCCCCCACCGCAGCGGCGTCAGAAAGCCGTCCTCGGCGTCCCACTCGTGGCGCAACCGCCGGCCGATCTCGTCGACATCCATCCCGGCCTCCCGCCCCTCCCCCGACCTCACCACAGCCGCCGCCGTGCCGCCGGCCCGCCGATCCTGGCCTGCGGCGCGGCGGTGCGTAGGGTGGGCGGGTGAGTGACGCCCCGCGCAGCACCCCCGAGGAGCCCTGGCCGGTCCGGGTGGTCAGCCAGAAGGTCGGCGCCTGGATCGCCAAGCTCGGCTGGGTGTGGGTGGACGGGCAGGTGGCGCAGATCAGCCGCCGGCCGGGAGCGAGCACCGTGTTCCTCACCCTGCGTGACCCGTCGGCGGATCTCAGCCTGACCGTCACCACCAACCGGGACGTCCTCGACGCGGGCGCGCCGGAGCTGCGCGAGGGCGCCCGGGTGGTGCTGCACGCCAAGCCGGAGTTCTACGCCGCCCGGGGCACGCTGAGCCTGCGCGCCGACGAGATCCGGCAGGTGGGGCTCGGTGAGCTGCTGGCCCGGCTGGAGAAGCTCAAGAAGCTGCTCGCCGCCGAGGGGCTCTTCGACCGGAACCGCAAGCGCCGTCCGCCGTTCCTGCCCGGCCGGATCGGGCTGATCACCGGCCGCGCCTCGGCCGCCGAGCGGGACGTGCTGACCAACGCGCGGCGGCGCTGGCCGGCGGTGGAATTCCGCACGGTCAACGTCGCGGTGCAGGGGCCGGGCGCCGTCCCGCAGATCATCGACGCGCTCAAGGTGCTCGACGCCGACCCGACCATCGACGTGATCATCCTGACCAGGGGCGGCGGCAGTATCGAGGACCTGCTCCCGTTCTCCGACGAGGCGCTCTGCCGGGCGGTCTTCGCCTGCCGTACGCCGGTGGTGAGCGCGATCGGCCACGAGACGGACGCCCCGCTGGTCGACTACGTCGCCGATGTCCGCGCGTCGACGCCCACCGACGCGGCGAAGCGGATCGTCCCGGACCTCACCGAGGAGGTACGCCTCATCGGCCAGGCCCGGTCCCGCCTGGAGCGGGCCGTCCGCAACCTGGTCGACCGGGAGTCGCACCGGCTGGACCTGCTCCGCTCCCGCCCGGTGCTGGCTCGGCCGCAGGTGATGGTCGACCAGCGGGCCGCCGAGGTGACCGCGCTGCGCGACCGGACCGGCCGCTGCCTGGACCACCGGCTCGGCGCCGCCGGCGACGACCTGCGGCACACGCTGGCCCGGCTGCGCGCGCTCTCCCCCGCCGCCACCCTCGACCGCGGGTACGCGATCGTGCAGCGCGCCGACGGCCACGTGGTCCGGGCGGCCGCCGAGGTGGCCAAGGGCGACCCGCTGCGGGTACGCCTCGCCGACGGCGAGCTGACCGCGACCGTCGACGGCTGACGGCCGGCGGGCGCGACGGGCGGGCGACGGGCGATGGTGGACGGATGTGGTGGGATGTCAGCGATGAGTGACGAGAAGAAGGACGAGCGGCTCAGCTACGAGCAGGCCCGCGCCGAGCTGGCCCAGGTGGTCGAGCGGCTGGAGACCGGCGGCACATCGCTGGAGGAGTCGCTGGCGCTCTGGGAGCGCGGCGAGCAGCTGGCCGAGATCTGCCAGCGCTGGCTGGACGGCGCCCGGGCCCGGATCGACGCGGCCCGGCAGCGCGCCGAGAACTGACCGGCGGTGTCCCGGAACGGCGACGGCGGGACGGCCGGAGCCGCCCCGCCGTCACCTCGGCTCAGTTGAACAGGTTGTAGAACTCCGGCGGCGCCTCGACGACCTGGGCGGCCGGCGGCTTCTGCGCGGCCGAGGCGGTCCCGTAGTCCGAGTACGTGATCTTGATGTCCTGGGCGGCGCTCTGGCCGGCCGCCGGCACCTGGACCACCATCTCGCTGAGCCGGCCCTGCGGGTCCAGCTTCGCGGTGAACGGCACCGACTTCGCCTGCGTGCCGAGCGCGGTGATCACGCTGGGGTCGAGCGAACCGGCCTCAGCCGCCTTGGACACGTCGAGCGTGCCGGCGTACATGCCCTCGCCGGTCTGCCGGACCTCGGTGATGCCCTGCGTCAGCACCGCGCTCCCGGCCGGGTCGACCTTCTCGAAGTCGAAGCCCAGCGCCCGGTTGCCCTTGATCCGGGCCTGGTCCAGGTGCTGGTACTTGCCGAGGTTGAGCTTCTGCACCCCGGGGATGCTGCTGGCCGACTTGCCACCCAGCTCCACCTTCACCCAGCTGTCCGGCTTGGAGTGGATCAGGTCGAGCTTCATCATCAGGTCGGAGGACGGGTCGCCGATCGTCACCCGCATCTCCGCGCTCTGGCTGGGCTCGTGCACCTGCCCCTCGGCGGTGGAGCCGGCGCCGGACATGGTGAACCGGAAGTTGCCGTTCCGGATCTCGTTCGTGGAGTTCAGCAACGTCTGCTTGGCGTCCCCGGTGCCGGGGGTCGCGCCGCTCGGCGCGATGCTGCCGGAGACCGTCGGAGACGCGGAGGCCCCCGCCTCGCCGGTCCCGGTGCTGTTGCAGGCGGTCAGGCCAGGAATGAGCAGCGCCGCGGCGAAAGCCGTCGCGCTGAAGCGTCGAATCATCACGTGAACCTCTCCAGGTGGGTCGTCCGGCCCACGGAAGGCGCCGGAGGCGTGGCGCCGCAGCCCTGACACCGGCTCCGGCGCACGAGCCCCGTCCGGCCGGCGGAGCGATCCGGCGAGCTCGTGCCCTCTCTGTTCCCTGAAGCGGCCTTCCGCAATCCGTTTCCGCTCATGATGCGAAAGTGAGCACATGATTGGATGTCCTACCTTGCGGTGGGACGGTCCCGGTCCTGCCCGCTTTGCCTTGATGGATCTGTCCGGACACATCAGGCGTGCCGGTTTTCGAGCCCGGGCAGCCTGGCGGAGAACGACGGACCCATGGGGCTCGGAAGTCAGCGGAGGGCGTTGGCGAGCTGGCGCAGCTCGGTGTCCCCCGCGTCGCCGACCACGATCACCGTCCTCGTCGGTTCGAGCAGCACCAGCGCCTGCTCGTTGCCGCGGGCGGTGTAGCGCTGCCAGCTCCCGGCGGGCAGGTCGGCCGTCCCCTGCGGCTGGCCACCGCTCAGCTCGGCGGGCAGCAGCTTCTCGGCGGGCACGTTGCTCTGCACGAGCTGGGCGCCGCGCCCCTCCGGGGTCAGGTAGCCGATCCGCAGCGTCGCCCCGCCCGGCTCGGTCTGGTAGCGGGCGCTGACCGTACGCCAGTCGGCGGTCAGGCCGGCCGGCGTGCTGACCGGGAAGGCGTTCGCCGCCCGCGCCTGCTCGACGGCGGGCGTCGGGTCGACGGCGGTCGGCTCGTCGCCGCCGAGGAATCCCCGGTAGAAGGCGAGCAGCAGCGCGATGGGGACCAGCAGCACGAGCAGCGAGAGCGCCATGTCCCGGGGCGACCGCTCGGCGCGGGACTTCTCCCGCCGGGCCGGCGGCGCGGGCTGGTCGCCGGAGACCGCCAGGTGCTCGCCAGCCCCACCCCGGGCCGCGCCGTGGACCGGCTCGACCAGCGCCGGCTCGCCCGCGTCGGCGAGGGGCGGGGGTCCGGTGGCAGGCTCGACGAGGGCCGGCTCCCCGGCCTCCGGGGACGGCCCGGCGGTCGACCGGACGGGCGGCTGGCCGTCCGGCGGGGTCGCGTCGGCGGGTACGCGGTCGGCTGGCTGTGCGGGTTCCACCCGCCCATTCTCGCAGCCGGACGATCGGTGTCGCCCGGCCACCGGCGCCCACGGGCGGGGCCGGTCGCATTCCGCCGCCCGGCTCTGCCGGCTCGCCCACACCACCGCCCCGCGCGACGGCCGGCAGGGCGACCCGACGGCGGCGCCCGCGAGCTGACGCCGGCCGGCGGGGAGCGACCCGCCGCCGCCGAGGGGAGCGACCGAAGTCACAGCCGACTCCGCTGCGGAGCCGGCCCGCGACGGATCGGCCAGGTCACGACCGGCCTGGGCCCGGACCGCCCGGACGGCGGGAAGCTGGCCATCCGTGCCCCGCCCCGCTGGCGCATCGGCGATCGTGTGAGGATCAGCGACAAAGCCGGCGGCGGCGGCGGCCGCATCCTGCCGGTCCACCCCGCAACGTCGCGAGGAGGAAGCCGTCATGACGAACACCAGGACGCGGATCCCCCAGGATCTCGACCGCAACCTTGCCCTCGACCTGGTCCGGGTCACCGAGGCCGCGGCGATGGCCGCCGGCCGGTGGGTCGGCCGGGGCGACAAGGAGGGCGGCGACGGGGCAGCCGTCGACGCGATGCGCAAACTGATCAACTCGATCCCGATGCGGGGCGTCGTGGTGATCGGCGAGGGCGAGAAGGACAACGCCCCGATGCTCTTCAACGGCGAGGAGGTCGGCGACGGCAGCGGTCCAGAGGTGGACGTGGCGGTGGACCCGGTCGACGGCACCACCCTGATGAGCAAGGGCATGCCGAACGCCCTGGCGGTGCTCGCGGTCTCCGAGCGGGGCGCGATGTTCGACCCGAGCGCGGTCTTCTACATGGAGAAGCTCGCCGTCGGCCCGATGTACGCCGACGTGGTGGACATCAACGCCGGGGTCGCGGACAACCTGCGCCGGATCGCCAAGGTCAAGGGCACCGACGTCTCCGAGGTGACGGTCTGCGTGCTGGACCGGCCCCGCCACGACGACCTGGTCACGCAGATCCGACGGACCGGCGCGGGCATCCGGTTCATCTCCGACGGCGACATCGCCGGCTCGATCGCCGCCGCCCGCGGCGAGTCCGACGTCGACGTGCTGATGGGCATCGGCGGCACGCCGGAGGGCATCATCTCCGCCTGCGCGCTCAAGTGCATGGGCGGGGCGATGCAGGCGAAGCTCTGGCCGCGCGACGCCCAGGAGCGGGAGAAGGCGCTCGCCGCCGGGCACGACCTGGACCGGGTGCTGCTCACCGACGACCTGGTCACCGGGGACAACTGCTTCTTCGTGGCGACCGGGGTCACCTCCGGCGACCTGCTGCGCGGCGTCCGTTACCGGGCCGGCGGGGCGTACACGCAGTCGATCGTGATGCGCTCCAAGAGCGGCACGATCCGGGTGATCGACTCGTACCACCGGCTGGAGAAGCTCGCCCTCTACTCGGCCGTCGACTTCGACGGCCGCCCGCTGGCCGAGCAGGAGTGATCGCGGCCGGGACGGCGGCGCCCCCCACGCTGTCGACCACCCGGCGGATCGCCGGCGCCGGGCTGGCCACCGCCTCGGGGGTCGCGGTGGCGGCCCAGTCCCGGATCAACGGTGAACTCGGCGTACGGCTGGGTGACGGGATCGCCGCCGCGGTGGTCTCGTTCGGCCTGGGCCTGCTGGTGCTGCTGGTGCTGGTACCCGCCACCCCGGGTGGCCGGCGGGGGCTGGCCGCGTTGCGGGCGGCGCTGGCCGAGGGGTCGCTGCGGCCGTGGCAGTGCCTCGGCGGGGTGTGCGGCGCGTTCCTGGTCGCCACCCAGGGGCTGACCATCGGCACGCTGGGCGTCGCCGTCTTCACGGTCGCCGTGGTCGCCGGGCAGTCCGGCAGCGGCCTGCTGGTGGACCGGGCCGGCATCGGGCCGACCGGCCGGCAGCCGGTCACCCCGAACCGGCTGGTCGGCGCGTTGCTCACCGTGCTGGCGGTGCTGCTGGCGGTGGGCGACCGACTCGGCGACCCGGGCGCCCTGGCGTTGGCCCTGCTGCCGCTGCTGGCCGGGGTGGGCATCGCCTGGCAGCAGGCGGTGAACGGCCGGGTGCGGGGGGCCGCCGGCAGCGCCCTGGCCGCCACGCTGGTGAATTTCACGGTGGGCACGGTGGCCCTGCTCGTCGCCCTCGCGATCGACGTGGCGGTCCGCGGCCGCCCGAGCGGCAGCTTCCCGACCGACCCCTGGCTCTACCTGGGCGGCCAGATCGGCATCGTCTTCATCGCGCTGGCCGCCGCCATCGTGCGCTTCACCGGGGTGCTGCTGCTCGGGCTGGCCACCATCGCCGGGCAGATCGTCGGCGCCGTACTGCTGGACCTGGTCCTGCCGACGGCGTCCTCGCATCCCGGGCCGACCACCCTGCTCGGCGCGGCGCTGACCCTGGTCGCGGTCCTGATCGCGGCGTTCGGCCCGGCACGCCGCCGCTGACGCCCGACCGGGCCGCCGGGCGGCGGAGGGCCGGCGGGACGGTCAGCGGCGCAGCGCGGCGACGGTCTCCGCGAGCGACCGGTCCAGCGGGGTCGGCTCCACGCCGAGGGTGGCGGTCGCCGCGGTGGAGTCGAGCAGGTAGGGGCGGTCGAACTGGTAGGCGGTCTCCCGCAGCTCGCGGGCCATCGGGTTGACCAGCCCGCCGAGCCAGAGCACCGGGTAGGGCATCCGGGTCAGCTTCGGCGCGGGGGTGCTGGTCAGGCCCGCGGTCCGGGTCGCCAGTTCCCGCACGCTGACGGCGGGCGCGCTGGGCACGTGCCAGGCGCGGCCCCACGCCCTCGGGGCGGTCGCGGCAGCGACGACGGTAGCGGCGACGTCGTCGACGA
>NZ_JAPFQV010000085.1:0-23129 GCF_033804685.1 Micromonospora sp. RTP1Z1 | reverse complement strand
CCACACCATTCTTGGTTTCAGGCACCGCGAGGGCACCAAGCGCAACCGGCGACGGCGAGCGACACCGCCGACCCGAGTTTCACCCACCTGTGGGTGGCCCCGCCAGGGGCCATGGTTTTCTTGGTTGACGGTGACGATCCGCTTGCCGTCGGTCTTGACCAGGTCCGGTTCGTCGACCCCGGCCTCGTGGGTGTTGGTGCCCGAGTAGCCGGGGCCGGCAGCCCCGGCCGCCGTGTCGCCCGGGGCTGCCGCGTTGGCCCCGGGCGCCGCATCCGCCCGCTTCGCTGCGGCGGGCGCCCCGGCGTTTTCCGCGCCGCCGAAGGTACGGATGTCCCCGTTCGGCCCGAACCCCCAGGGCCCGACGTACGCCTTGGCAGCGGTCTTGAGCTGCTGCAGCGCCTCCGCGCAGGAGTCGAACGCGACGAGCCGGAACGCGCCGGCCGGCACTCCCCGGTCACGTGGTGGCGCGGGGACCGGCTCCGCCGTACAGCCGGTGAGCAGGGCCAGGCTGGCGACCAGGGCCAGTCCCATGGCTCGGGCTGGAGTCATGACCCGGGGGATACCGGTGGCGGCCGTTGGCACGTGGACGCTGCTACCTGTCATGCCTCCTCCGACGTGTCTGCCTCGGGCTGGGTTCCCGGCCGAGGCAGACACCGCGTCGAGTGGTTAACCACAGCGTGGTGCAGCAAGGGTTTCTCCATCCCGCCGCCGGAGGCGCTCAACCCGCCCGGTACCGGCCGTACCGCTTTAGCGGCGCAGCCGCCGGGCGCAGGGGCCGTCGTGGTCGGCGCGGAGCAGGCAGCGCCGGCCGCCGGGCATCAGCAGGTCGCAGAAGACCCGATGGCGTACGTTCTGGTCGTCCTCGGCCGACACGGTGGTCTCCCCGGGGTCGGCGTGCGGCAGCATCCCGGTCCAGCGGGACACCACCCGGGCCAGGCGCTGCGCGGCGGGCAGGTCGGCCGCGGTCACCGGCAGGTGGATGACCCAGCGCTCGGTCACCGGCGCTCGCCGTTCGTCGCGCGGGCCTGGTCGGACTGCCAGCGGCGCAGCGCGTCCTTGATGACGGCGGTCTCCCGGCGGCTGGCGGCCAGGGCCGCGTAGACGGCGGCCAGCTCGCCGGCGACCCGGTCGAGGAAGGCGTACACGTCGTCGGGCTCAAGGCCGCGGCGTCCGAGCCCGGCCAGCTTGAAGCGGCGCTCGCGCACCTGCCACGGCAGCAGACTGGTGTACGCGCCGGAGCGGTAGGTCGCTGCGCTCCCCCGCGTCGTTCGCTGGTTGCGGAAGCTCATCCGCTGACCTGCCTCTCGTCGTGATTGGAAGGGGTGGGCCACCTGCCCTCCCCGCACGGGCGGACCCACCCCGCCCTGCCACCGCAGCTTCGATCAGCGGTACGGCACCAGGGCTGCTCAAGGGCTGTGCATGTCGATCCTGATTGCTACCGTCGGCGCCGCACCGAGCCGCGTCCTTGTACTCAGGATGTGACAGTGCGAAGTAGAAACACAACGTTCCACCGCAGAATTCTTGTCAGAAGTATTGACTTCTTTTACTGAAACCTGTACGTGTTGCAATGCGGCGTCACGCAGTGTTGCAGGACGGAATCAGGGAGTGCTCGGATGGCAGAGGACATCGGATCGACCGTGCCGCGCCGGCAGCTCGGCCGGCTGCTGCGCCAGTTCCGCACCGAAGCCGGCGTGACCTTGGACGCCGCCGCCGAGGCGCTCGAATACAGCCGGCAGAAGATCTGGCGCATCGAATGCGGCCTGGGCGCGGTCCGGGTGCTCGATGTCAAGGCGATGTGCGAGCTGTACAACGTGTCGGCGGAGATGACCGAGGCGATGAAGGGACTGGCCGCGGAGACGAAGTCGAAGGGCTGGTGGCACGCGTACGGGGACGCGGTGCCGAACTGGTTCGAGCTGTACGTCGGCCTGGAATCCGCCGCTGGCCATCTCCGGCAGTACGAGGAAACCTTGATCCCCGGTCTGCTCCAGACCCGCGAGTACGCCCTCGGGCTCGCTCGGCTCGACCGGCCATCCGCAAGCGAGGAGGAGCGGGAGCGGGCGGTTGAGGTGCGGTTGCAAAGGCAGAGCCTGCTAAGCCGACGCCTACCGAAACCGCCCCGGCTGGACGCGGTGCTGTCGGAGGCGGTGCTCCGTCGCACGGTTGGCAACCGTGGGGTCATGGTCGGTCAGCTCAGCCGCCTGATCGAAGCCGCCGAACTGCCGAACGTGTCGGTGCGCGTGCTGCCCTTTCCCGCCGGGCAGCACTCGGGTGCAGTCGCGGGCTCCTTTGTGATCCTGGACTTCCACGTGACGAAGGGCGGACGGGCCGAGCCGGAGCCGTCCGTCGCCTACAGCGAGTCGCTGACCGGCGCGCTGTACCTCGACAAGCCCGATGAGCTAGCGGCCTACCGGTCGGCATGGAAGAGCCTGGAGACGCTGGCCCTCGATGAGGCACAATCGACGGACATGATCAAGCGGATCATCGGGGAGCTGCGGCATGACTGACCTGACCGGCGCCGTCTGGCGCAAGAGCAGCCGCAGCGGCGGCAATGGAGGCAACTGCGTCGAGGTCGCCTCCAACATCCCCGGC
Organism: Micromonospora sp. RTP1Z1; assembly: GCF_033804685.1. NCBI lineage: Bacteria > Bacillati > Actinomycetota > Actinomycetes > Micromonosporales > Micromonosporaceae > Micromonospora > Micromonospora sp. RTP1Z1. The sequence goes on along the minus strand of NZ_JAPFQV010000085.1, from coordinate 20,540 downwards.
ATCGTCGCCGTACGCGACTCCAAAGACAGGTTCGAATCGGCCCTGATCTTCTCACCGGAAGTCTGGGATACCTTCATCAGGGCTGTAGCGGTTGACAAGATCAGCAACGCCCATGCATCAAACTTTTGAGACCATGACAAGAACAGAAGTAGACACAGAAGGAAGTCGAACCTTGGCCGGAGACCTGAGACGTCCACAGCTAAACAGCCTGGACAAGTTTCAACCGGGATTCGACTACACAGATTTCTCAACCTGGTATGACAAAGCAATAAGATCCCGGCTGGAGCCCGCACGGCAAACTTTTGTGCGCCTACTCAACGATCAACTCGACCGCGAGCTTTCCGACTTCGATCGCCACCGCATCCGCGTGTCAACGAGCCGCGTGAAGCGACCTCTGCGACTCTGGTCCAAAATGCAAAAGCCAAAATATGCAGGGAAGATTCGAAGGCTTGATGACATCGAGGAAGTAATTGACGACATAGTCGGTGTTAGAATTGTCTGCAACAACTTGAGCGACATCGGCTTCCTGCGCGAAATCCTAGAATCGCTCCCCAGCAGCGACAGTGAAAGCCAATACTCGATCGCCCTTGAGTCCGGCTCGCAGAAGACTTACGTTGACAGCCCAAAGCCCTCGGGATACCGCGCATATCACGCGAACTTGGTTACCATCGTTCCCGGATTGACCGAGTTGAACCGCGTACGAGGCGAGCTTCAAGTAAGAACACTTTTGCAAGACGGATGGGGTGAACTGACCCACGAAGACACGTACAAGCCCGGGGTGCCCCTTCCTCCTCTTGTAGAGAAACTAGCCAAACGCATGGCAGATCTCTTGGCCACCGTCGATGATCTCGCGCAAGATGTTCGCTACGAACTGGATCGCCTAGCACAAACGGTAGTAGACGAAGATCCAAGCGTATTGGATCTACCCAGTCAGAGGCCGGCAGACAACAATGAAGAACTGCTCGACAAGCCGATCTCCCCTTCCCTCTCGAAGGAGTTGGTTCTCGCCGAGGCGGCACGGATAGTAAGTGAACTTGAACGGCCAGCCCCGCTAGCCTCCATTGCCGCGCAGCTTCGGGCAGTCTTTGGAGCAGCCCCACTTCGCACATGGATGGGCTATCCAAACTTCAAGAGCCTACTTGTCGACGCCGCCCCCGATATACAGATCGTCAACATTGGCCCTGGATATGTAATTCCCAGAGGAGCCACCCCTTCTCTCGATTGGCCCGCCGTACTGAGAGATGTTCTTCCCTGAGTCAACGGGTCGGCCCCAAGGATCTTCAGCTTCGAGCTCAGGGATCAATGCCGTCACCGAAGGTTCTCGCACCTTAATTCCTAGGAAACGCAACGATAGTCGTTGCATCGACCCCCGCGACACTTCATGCTCACCACCGATGATGAGTAAGGCGGCGAGCAAACATAAGCTTCGCAGACAATCCGAACGCTCCGGTGCTACCCTCAATTTGGTGCTGCCGATTTTCTCGACGTCGGGCTTTTAATAGTCCTCCGTCGATTGATCGACTTGACTCTCCGCGCCAGGCTCTTTGAGCGATCATTATAGATGAGCTTCAACGCGTGCTCGAGGAGCTCCAGTCCATCTATTACCGCCTCTGCAGACAAGCCAACGTCGTGGCTCGCATCGTTCCCGATCCACTTGACAGCTTCTAGAAATTGGGCCGCCTCATCATTCTTATCACGAAATAAACGGATCCTCGCATGGGCACTCAGCCTCCCCTTCCTCCCGTGGGTAAAACGACGGATCTTCTGGGCTGTCAGCAGTTCCTCGACAGCGATGCGAATTCGGTTACCGGCCGCACTCGGATCAACGAACAGGAGGCCAGCCGCCTCCCCAATCCGGTCCGCCACCGTCGTTGGGCAACCGTCAGGAAGTTCGATAACCGGCGGCGGGGGGAGTATGTGCCGGAGTTTCAATATTTCGTAGTAGTGATAATCATCATTCATTGCAGCGGTGCCGCCGACCTTCATATCCCCTCCTACGACCGCAGTTTCTCTACAGTGGGATACGAAACAACGCAGCACTCCATGGAAGTAGCCGAAGACGAAGTCCGGCTCCCAATTGTCATGGCCCCGATATGAGTGCGATTGTGCGCTCTCAATCGTCTTTAGATCCTCCACCAGAAGGTCTCCGCCGCACTTGCCGCACGGCACTCGCGGCCATCGGTCAGCCGGGAACCATCCTGAAAGAGTTCGAAGCTCGGAGAAATGCGATGAAGGCACAGACCTACCTGCCTTTACTTGACGAGTTCGAGTTCGAGTTCGGGTTCACCTGCGATTCGATGACAGCCAAGCGCTTCAGAAGCGCTCCAATCTCGTCAGCGTGCAATGCAACCCTCGGTCCCTGCACCTGCTGCACTTCGACCAAAAGCTTCTTGAGTTCCCTCCGAGCCCCTATCAGGTCTCCTGCGGCGGCTGTGAGCATTGCAACCTGTTGGCGCAGGGCAATAATCTCGTCAGAGTCGGCCGGCACGACGCCGCATCGTTCAGCGAGAAGTGACCGAAGTTCGGCGAGCGCCACGGATGCATCGCCGAGCTCGGCCTGGCACATCGCCAGCTGCTGCCGGCACTGCCAGATCAGCTCCTGATCGGGGACCGGGCGTGCGACGAGGTCGGGGATGAGTCGTTGGAACTCCGGCAGGGCCTGCCGGAACGCGCCGGCTAGGACGTACAGGTTGGCCAGGTTGAGCCGCAGCTCCAGGATCCTCGGCTGCTTGGCGCCGTGTCCCTTCCTGACCGGACGCAGTGCCGTTTCGAGCAGTTCGGCGGCCTGGGTGAATCGCTCCTCCTCGGCGAGTTCCCAGGCGCGCTCCTCCACCTCGGTCAGCTCGTTGAGAGACAGCGGCGCGGCGATCTCCGGGGCAACACGCGGCCGGACGATGTCCACCCTGGTGGGTGCCGGCGGGGTGCGAGGCGGCAGCGGACCGAACGGGTACCGGTGCGGCATGGTCGGGTCGACCGTCTGCCCGTCGGCGACGGTCATCGCGAGGTCACCGGCCAGGTCCGGGGCGACCGCGCCCAGCGGCGCCAGGATCGCGTACACCTCGACGGCGGAGCCGGGACGGTCCTGCGGGTCCTTGGCGAGCAGCCGCGCGACGAGCTGCACCAGGTCCTGGGGCACTCCTGCCCGATGATCGCTCAATGACGGGACCGGGTCACTCATGTGGCGGTGCAGCAGGCCGAGTGCGCTGTCGGCGCGGTACGGCGGGTCGCCGGTCAGCAGCTCGAACAGGACGCAGCCCAGGGCGTAGAGATCCGCCCGTGGCCCGACCGCACTGTTGAGCGCCTGCTCGGGGGCCATGTACGTGGGCGTGCCGAGCGTGTGGCTGGTGGCCGTCAGGCGGGGTACGTCCGGGCCGAGCAGGGCGGCCACGCCGAAGTCGAGGACCTTGACCGAACCGGTCGGGGTGACCATGAGGTTCTGCGGCTTGAGGTCGCGGTGTACCAGGGAGGCGGCGTGCGCGACGGCCAGGACAGAGCAGATCTGCGCCCCGATCGCTGCGGCCCAGGGCACGGCGAGCCAGCCGCGCTCGGCGATCAGGTCGGCGAGCACGATGCCCGGCACGAGCTGCATGACAATGTAGATATCGTCACCGTGGTAGCCGACATCGTGAACGCTCGGCACGCCCGGGTGGTCAAGTCGAGCGGTGACGCGGGCCTCGCGCATGAAGCGTTCGACCGCGTTCTCCCGCTCGCCCTCGGGGATGGTGAGCTTGCGGAGGAACTTGATGGCGACGGGCCGGTCGAGCTTCTCGTCGAAGCCGGCCCACACCTCCCCCATGCCGCCGTGGCCGAGCGGGTACGTCAGCTCGTACCGGTCGGCGACCCGTTCCTGCGCGCGCATCAAGCCCTCACCCTGAGTCGCAATCAGTTGCAGATGTCGATGCTGCTAGTACTTGCCACCGTACAAGTCGTTCAGTCCCCGATAGGCGTCGAGCACCGCGGTCGTCTCGTCGGCGAGCTGCTCGCTCGCGGCCGACGGGCCGGACATGAGGTCGACAGAGAGCTCGGCGAGCACCTTCTCGGTGCGTTGCAGGGTGTCGTCCAGTTCGCGATCCCTGATGAACGCCTCCCCGGACTCGGCCGCGGCCGTCAGGTGGGCGCCGAGTTTCGTGAGGTCACCGTTGACCTCCTTCCACAGCGCATCGGCCTGCTGCTGCTGGTGCGCGAAGTCGCGTTGCGACCGGCTGGACTCGCCGGAGACATGGTCCTCGTGGCGCCGCAGCTCGTCGCGCACCGCCCGGATCTCCTGCTTGCGGGCCAGGTTCTTCGCGCCGTCCCACAGGGCTTGCGCCAACAGTTCACCTGCCTCGTTCGGATCCACGAGTTCGTCCAGCGCGGGCAGCGTCCGGCCTACCCGCTCCGCCAAGCCGACCAGCGCCCGGAAGGACCGCTGCTCCTGCGGCGTGGTCAGCACGCGGTGGATCTCGGGGAAGCCCCTGAGATCCGGCGTCTTCACTCTGCCTGGCCGCTCGGCCATGAACGAGCCGACGATGGCCACGACTCCGAGCACGAGCGCACCGCTCACGATGGCCCCGGCGTACGGTAGGCCGCCCACCATGCAGAGGCCACCGGCGACCACCGCGATGAGCATGATCTGCTTGGCGGCCCGGCCACTCACCGCGTCCGAGGTCATCGGAGCTTCCGGGCTGACGTCGGCAACACTGCCCCACCGGTGCACGCGAGCGCGACCGCTCACGTTCACCGGGCTAAGCGCGACCGCGGTGGTCTGTGCGTCACTCGCGATCCACACGTGGAACGACTGCTCTGACGAGTCCAAGGGGATGGATCGCCTTTCCTGATGAGGTGCGGCCGACGGATTCACTGCGGCTGTTCGCTCAGGCAATGCCCTTGCGGCGGCGGATCATCTGGTACGCCTGCCGGCGCGCGAACTGGTTGAGCTGCGAGCGCAGGCTGTCGTCGTCGAGGTAGCGCTGCATCAGCTTGCCGTTGTCGTCGTGCCGGGACAGGATCACGTCCTCGATCCGCTTGTCGCAGACCACGCCGAAGTTGCTCTCGTCGTTGACCATGGCGGCGGCTTCCAGGGTGCCGTCCTCGGCCAGGGCGACGATCTGCTGCTCGACCCAGACCTTGTCGGCCTCGCCCAGCCCGATGCCGAACTTGTCGTTGAACACGTCGATCAGCTCGGACAGCGCGACCTTGTCCAGTTCGTGCTGCTTGCCCGCTCCCCCGCCGACGAAGCCGGGCAGCATCTGCTCGCCCTCGGGCGACAGCGACGCGTCGTGCTCGCCCGTCTGGCTGACCCGCAGGTGGGTCAGCTCGACATCGCCGATGTCGACGGACGGGTCCTGCCGGCGGGGCAGTCGGTTGAGCAGCGCCCGCCCGTACAGGTAGAGCCGTTCCAGGTCCTCGTCGTGGTAGGGCACAACCTGGCTGAGGAACGCGTACATCCGGGTGTAGTCGCGCAGCGCGGACCGGAAGATGTCCGCGGCCTCGGGGTCGTCGGCGGCCAGGGCGTTGAAGCGCTGGACGGCCGGCTCGGTGAAGCGGTAGAGGGCGGCGTGCGCCCGCTGGAGGGCGGTGTCGCTGGTGGCCTTCTGCTCGGCGGCGAGCAGCGCGTCGGCGTATGCCTGCATCTCCGAGTCGACCAGCACCGGGTAGCCCGTCACCGCGTTCTGCGCGGTGTAGAGCAGGTTCGGGTCAGTGGGGGTGGTGGCGGCGGTTTCGAAGTACGGCTTGAACTGCTCGGCGATGTCGCCGGCCTCGTTGACAAAGTCGAGGACGAAGACGTCGCCCTGGGCCTTGAGGGGATGTGTGCGGTTGAGCCGGGACAGGGTCTGCACTGCGGCGACGTTCTTGAGCAGCTTGTCGACGTACATCGTGGTGAGCAGCGGCTGGTCGAAGCCGGTCTGGTACTTCTCGGCCACGACCAGGATCTTGTACTCGGTGTCCTGCTTGGCCTTCGGCGTGCCGGCGTACCTGTCGTCGGCGGCGGTGTAGGCGAACTTCTCGGGCAGCTCGCCCTCGCTGAACCCGTTGCTCCGCGCCTCGGTGTGCTCGACGCCGTCGACCTCCAGGTCACCGGAGAAGGCGACCAGGGAGTCGCAGCCGACGTAGCCCTGCATCTCGACGTACTTGTTGATGGCGGTGTGCAGGCGGACGGCCCCCTCGCGGGAGCCGGTGACCACCAGGGCCTTCGCGCGACCGCCCAGGCGCGGCACGGTGTGCTTGCGGAAGTGCTCGACAATGATCTCGGCCTTCTGAGCCTGCATGGTGGGGTGCAGACTGGCGAAGCGAGCGAGCTGGGCGCCGGCCTTCTTCGGGTCGACCTCGGGGTCGTTGGGGTTGGCGTTGGCCAGCTTCCAGTACGACTTGTAGGTCACGTAGTTGCGCAGCACGTCGAGGATGAAGCCCTCGTCGATGGCCTGCCGCATCGAGTACGTGTGGAACGGCTGCGGGTTGCCGGTGACGGGGTGCGGGGTGCCGAAGAGTTCGAGGGTCTTCGGCTTCGGCGTGGCGGTGAACGCGAAGTACGACAGCGTCTCGTGCCGGCCACGGGCCAGGGCCGACGCGGTCAGCAGGTCACCCGACTCGTCCACGTCGTCGCTGCCGAGCTTCAGCAACACCTTCTTCAGCGCGGTGGCCGAGTCGCCAGACTGCGACGAGTGCGCCTCGTCGACGATGACCGCGAACCGCTTACCGCGGAGTCCCTGCACCTGGTTGAGGATGTAGGGGAACTTCTGCATGGTGGTGATGACGACCTTGGCGGTCTCGCCCTGGAGCGCGGCGGCGAGCTGGGCGGAGTCCTTGTCGATCCGCTGCACCACACCCGGCACGTGCTCGAACTGGAAGACAGTGTCCTGAAGCTGCCTGTCCAGCACCACGCGGTCGGTGATGATGATGACCTTGTCGAAGACCGGCTCGTTGGGGCGCAGCCCCTTGGCCCGGGCGTCCTCGTCGAGGGTGGGCGCGGTGTGCAGGCTGGAGAGCCGGTGCGCCAGCCAGGCGATGGTGTTCGACTTGCCCGACCCGGCCGAGTGCATGACCAGGTAGTTGTGGCCGGAGCCGTTGCGGGCAGCGTGGTCGGCGAGGTTCGTCACCGCGTGCCACTGGTGGTAGCGCGGGAAGATCAGCGCCTTAGACTCCTTGTCGGTGTGCAGGAATCTCCGGACCAGGTCCATCCAGGTGTCCGGGTGCCACATCTGCTCCCAGAGGTAGGAGCTGCGATAGCCCGACGCGCCCGCCGGCGGGTTGCCGCCGCCGCCGGAGACGCCCGGTCCGTCCGATCCGGTGTTGAAGGGCAGGAAGCGGGTCTTGTCGCCCGCGAGCTTCGTCGTGACAAAGACCAGGTCGGGATCCACGGCGAAGTGCACGAGGGTCCGCCGCGCGAAGAGCAGTTCCTTCGGGTCGCGGGTCCCGCGGTACTGCTTCTTGGCGTCCTCGACGGTCTGGCCGGTGAGCGGGTTCTTCAGCTCGGCCGTAGCGAGGGGGATGCCGTTGACGAAGAGCGCCAGGTCGAGGGTGTTGTTGTTCTGGGTCGAGTAGGCGAGTTGGCGGGTGACGGTGAGGCGGTTGGTGCGGTAGAGCTTGAGCGCGTCGTCGGTGATGGCGTGGGCAGGCTTGAAGTAGGCAAGGCGGATAAGGACGCCCTTGTCCTTGATGCCACGGCGGAGGACGTCCAGAGGGCCGCGCTCGTCGATCTGCTTGGCGAGGTGCTGGGCGAAATGCCGCTGCGCCTCGTTCGACTTGCTGCCGTGGTAGGCAAGCAATTTGTCCCACGCGGTCTGCTGAGTTGCCCCGATGAAGGCGAACAGCTCGGCAGTGTCCAACCCAAGTTGCCGGTTGTAGTTGCTGGCTGCCCCGCGCAGCCACCCCGAATCGAGCAGTACACCCTCGATCGCCGCCTCGAACGACTGCTCCTGCTGGGCGCTCACGCCTCCGCCCCCCGTGCAGTCGAGATATCGACGCCTCCGTTGACGGCAGCCGAGATCACAGCATGCTTGCGCTCCTGAAGAAGTTCCTGTTGACGACGAAGAGCGGCGAGGGTCTTCTGCGCCGCCACCAACCCCTCGTCAAGCTTCTGCGCCAAGGCCGCCTGTTCGCGTCCGACAGGTATCCGGACCGCTTGGGAAAGATATCCCGCAGAGTCCAGATTTTGTATTCCCGTGGTCTGCTTGATGAATGGATTGTTCCTGCGCGCCTTGTAGAGAGAGGCCATAAGTAGGGCGAGGTACCTAGGATCGTGGTGCCGATCGGGTCGCAGAACAGAAACGAAGTTGGAGCAGACCGCCGGGGTCGATCCCTGGTAGCTGACGGCAAAGCCTACGGGGCTATTCTCACCGCCCCCGGATTTCTCGAGAAGCACGTCACCGTTCCTGAGCACTCGACTGACGTATTGAGCACGTGGGACGCTACGGAGCGTGCTGGCTCCGCTTTTGACCCTCAGCGCTAGGCGGTCAAAATCGGCGACCCGCACGCAGAGGACATCCTCACCCCCTCCTGAAGCCTCGTCCCCCCAAATACCGTTCCGCTCGAATTCGAACAGATGCTTAATTCTTGTAGCTTGCCAACTCGACGGCGCGTCGCTAGGCAGCAGGGTTCGCACAAGCCATGCGTCATAGCGCTCGCGCACGAGCGCAAGTTGCTTCTGCCGACCCTGGTAAATCAAGGACATCCTCTGTGTCTCGGCGTCCAGGAAATCCGCTATTCGTCGCTGCTCCTGCAGATCCGGAAGCCGAATTTCGATTCGTCGCAGATCGTCCTGAGTGAGCTTGTCTCGGGTGGAGCCCGTGATATAGCGCGCGTAGTCCACGACGTTCAGCGAGTACGTCAAGAACCTGGGGTCCACACCTCGCGGCCGCAGGACGTGAATGTGATTATTCACCCACACTGGCCGGTCAACGAGGAAGGCGACATCACGACCCCGTTCGAAGAATGGCGCGCCATCCTCGCCGAGCAGCACGAGAGTCTCATCGAATAGATGCTTGTTTACATAATCCACGACCCCGTTTGCGCCCCAGTAAGGAACGGGACCCTGGATCTCTGCCCGCTGCTCAGCGTTCAGGGGAATCCTACGTCCATCCAAACAGGTTGTGAGGTGGCGGAGAGCGACACGCTCAGACTTATCGTCGCTCACTTCGAGACCGTCCCCAGGAGCCGCTGGATTTCCGCTTCCACTGCTTCAATCTCGGCATCGATCTCGGCCAAAAGCCGAGGCGGATGGTAGACGTAGAAGTGGCGGGTGAAGGGGATTTCGTACCCGATCTTGGTCTTCGTCTCGTCGATCCAAGCGTCGGGTACGTGCGGTAGCACGTCGCGCTTCAGGTACTCGTAAATGTCCTCGTCGAGCGGCACGTTCTCGTTGTCGCGCAGATCAGCGTCCGGCAGCGCCTTGCCCTTGCGGTCGGTCTGCGCCTCCCCTTCCGGGTCGCTGAACGAGAATGCCTCCCACACCGCCTTCTCCACTGGCGCGGGCAGCTTGCCGAGCCCGTTCAACTTCATCGCGAACTCAGCCCGCGTCGCAGCCGCCGAGCCGATCAGCGACTTTGCCGCCGCCAACAGGGGCTCACGGTCGGCGTACTTGAGGACCGCCCGCGCCTCCGCGAGCAGGACGACCGTCTCCTCGGTGACCTCGAAGCGCAGCCGCAACGGGCGCTCGACCGTGATCCGCTGGTAGCCGAAGTCGGTGGTTTTGAAGAGCTTCACCTTGCCGTGCTGCGGATGCTCCCGGTGATCCGCGATCGACAGCGCGTCCACGTATGCCCGGGTCAGCTCGGCGATGTGCTGGTCGGTGAGCATCTTGCGCTTGTCGCCGAGGCTCTTGCGCATTTTGGTCCAGTAGTCTCGGCCGTCGAGCAGCACAACCTTCCGGCGGCGGGCCGGCTCCTTCCGGTTGGTGAGGATCCAGAAGTACGTGGAGATGCCGGTGTTGTAGAAGAGCTGGTCGGGCAGCGCGACGATGCCCTCCAGGAGGTCGTTCTCCAGGATCCAGCGGCGGACCTCCGACTCCCCCGACCCGGCCGCGCCAGTAAAGAGTGGCGAGCCGTTGAAGACGATCGCGAGGCGGCTGCCGCCGTCTTCGGGGCGCTTCATCTTCGAGATCATGTGCTGGAGGAAGAGCAGCGAGCCGTCGTTGATCCGGGGCAGGCCCGCACCGAAACGGCCGGCGTGGCCGCGGGCGGCCTCGGCCTTGATGTAGTTCTCGACTTTCTTCCACTCCACGCCGAACGGCGGGTTGGCAAGCATGTAGTCGAAGCGCTCGGCATCGTGGCCGTCCTGGCTGAACGAGTTGCCGTAGGCGATCTTCGTCGGGTCGCCGCCCTTGAGCATCATGTCCGACCGGCAGATCGCGTACGTCTCGCCGTTGAGTTCCTGCCCGTACACCTCGACGGTGGCGTGCGGATTGTGCTCCTGGATGTGGTCTTGGGCCTCGCTAAGCATGCCGCCCGTCCCGCAGGCCGGGTCGTAGATCTTGCGGACGATGCCAGGGGTAACGAGGTCGTCCTCGTCCGGGGCGAGCAGCAGGTTGACCATCAGCTTGATGACCTCGCGCGGGGTGAAGTGCTCACCGGCGGTCTCGTTGCTGATTTCGGAGAAGCGGCGGATCAGCTCCTCGAAGACGTAGCCCATCTGGTGGTTGGAGACCACGTCAGGGTGCAGGTCGATGTCGGCGAACTTCGCGACCACCTGGTAGAGCAGCCCGGCCTCGGCGAGTCGGCTGATCTGGGTGTCGAAGCCGTACTTCTCCAGCACGTCGACTGCGCCGGGCGAGAAGCCACCGATGCAGGCGCGCAGGTTGAGCGCGACGTGGTCCTGGTCGCCGAGCAGCTTGCGGAAGGACATCTCGCTGGTGTTGTAGAACGGCAGGCCGGCGGTCTTGCGCAGCACCGGGTCCATGTTCTGGATCCCCAGCTCCTTGAGCTGGGCGTGCCGGGCGAGCACCGCGTCCTTCGTCGGCTCCAGCACGCAGTCGAGTCGGCGCAACACGGTCAGCGGCAGGATCACCCGGCCGTACTCGGACTGCTTGTAGTCGCCGCGGAGCAGGTCGGCCACCGACCAGATGAAGTTCGCGAGCTCTTGGTGCTTGGTACTCACCAGGTTCCTTTCGATTGCCTTAAGTCAAGGATTATGGCCGGTCGCCTGCATCGTTGTAGTCCCCCACCCGGCGCAGATGGAGGTCTGATCCGTCAGTAGGCACCGGCTCCTGAGGTCCTTACTTCGCCGGTCGCTTGCGGGTTGACCGCTGATCAGGATGAAGTGAGCCGCGTGCCAGGCCATCAGCGGTGAGCCGGACGAGATCAGCGCCCAGCGCTGCCGCCTGTCGGATTGCCGACTCAAAGGCGTCCAGCCGCCGGAACGCCTCCCCGTGCGCCCGCTGCTCCTCCAGCGGCAACCGCCGCACCTGCGCCCGCCGGATGTCGAACCGCAACGTCCCCGACAGGCTCGACGCCTGCTTCTCATTGGCCGAGGTGCGCAGCTGCCCGGCGAGGAACCAGGAGTCGAGCGCGGCCGGGTTGGGTCGCAACAGGTAGAGATTGCGCCCGAGCAGTGCCCCCTCGGTGGTGACCACCCGGGCGGTGAGCGTCCGGGCGATCATCGGCACCACCACGTCCCCGACAGCCAGGGGGATCTCCTGGCCGAGCTTGCCGTCGTCCCGCCCGGAGGCGTCCTCGCCGTTCAGCACGTCCTGCACGGTGAGCACGGGCGGTCCGTCACCGGAGGTCGCGTCGCCGTCGGAGGGGGCGGTCCGGATCGGGCCGAGGAGCTGCAGCGCTCCGGTGCGGGCCAGTTCGCCGACCGACAGCGTGAGCGCGGCAGCCCCGTCGGGCGCGGGGGTGACCTGCGGCATCAGCGCCGGCAGGTCGCCGACGATGGCGGCGAGCCGCTCTCTTGTGCGTACCAGATGCTCGCCGCTCCGCTCGCCCCCGACGGCGGGTTGCCGGCGGGCGGGGGTGAGGTCGACCTCCTCGTCGAGCAGCTCGATGACCGGTACCGCGCGGGCGAAGCCGATCTCCTCGATCTCGGCATCGGGTGCGGCGGTGAAGGCCCGCCAGGTGGTGAGCACCCGCGCGGACAGCTCGGCGAGGTCGCCGTCAGCGGCGTCGATCAGCAGCGCCCGCGCCGGTGGCGGCGCGTCGGCCGCGGGCCGCCGCAACACCCACAAATGCAGCGGTACGCCGTGCGACGCGGCCACCCCGGGCGGAAGCGCGACGACGGCGCGCAGCGCGCCGCGACGCAGCAGTTCGGCGCGGATCCGCCGGCCGGCGCGGCGGCCGGCGGCCGTGGGCGGCATGAGCAGGACGGCGTGCCCGCCGGGACGCAGGTGGGCCAGGGCGTGCTGCACCCAGGCCAGCTCCGGTTCGGTACGCGGGGGCAGGCCGTATTCCCAGCGCGGGTCGTAGCCGAGCTCCTCGTGGCCCCAGGTGGTGATTCCGAACGGCGGGTGGCAGAGCACCGCATCGACGGTGCGTCCGGGGAACGCGTCGGCGCGCAGCGAGTCGCCGGGGCGGACCTCGCCGGGCACGTCCCGCAGGGCGAGCCAGAGTCCGGCGAGCCGGGCGAGGGACTCGTCGAGTTCCTGCCCGTACGCGGAGGTGCAGCCGGCGCGGACGGCGGCCCGGAGGGTGGCGCCGGAGCCGGCGGCCGGGTCGAGGACGGCGCCGCCGCCGACGTCGGCGAGCCCGACCATCAGGTCGGCCAGGTCGTCGGGGGTGGCCCAGGGCCGGCCGGGGCCGGGGGCGGAGAAGCGCTGCCACAGCTGGTCGAAGGCGGCCTGCGGGCCGAGGGCATCGGCGAGGGCGTCGATCTCGGGGAGCAGGTCGGCCAGGCGTCGGTCGACCTGCCGGCGTGAGGGGCGTTCGCCGCGTTGCCGGGCAAGCAACAGGGCGCCGACGGCGGCGAGGGCGTCGGCGGCGGTGTCGGTGGTCGGGGCGAGGTGCCGCCAGAGCCGGTCGACGGGTGAGAGCTCGGGGAGCTTGCCCTGGCCGTGGAGCCACTGCTCGACCTGGGTCAGGTCGAACTCTGGGCTGGCCGGGGTCCCGCCGACCGGGGCGGGGAAGTCGGGGTGCCGTTTGCGCCAGTTGCTGACTGCGGCGCGGCCGACCCCGGCGAGCCGGGCGATCTCCGCTGCCGTGATGGTCGGTGTCTCTTGCACCTCCGAAGTGTGTCACACCTGTCAAGCATCATGCTTGTTGACACGGTTCACAGATGATGCTCTCATTGACCCCGCCACGTTCACAGCAGGAGGAAAGCGATGCGCAAGACCACCACCCTCGCCCTGATCGCCACCGCCCTCGTCGCCCTGGGCTGCGGCTCCGGCGCCACCGACGACGCCACCAGCAAGGCCGACGCCGGCGGCGCCAAGGGCGAGGACAAGCCGGCGAAGACCGCGAAGATCGGCCAGCCCGCCCGGGACGGGAAGTTCGAGTTCACGGTGAAGTCGTCGAAGTGCGGCGTCGCGAAGGTCGGCACCTCGATGCTCGGCGACAAGGCCCAGGGCCAGTTCTGCCTGATCACGATCAACGTCAAAAACATCGGCAAGGAGCCGCAGACCCTCGACGGCAGCAGCCAGAAGGCCTACACCGCCAACGGCACCGAGTACTCCTCCGACACCGAGGCCGGCCTCTACGCCAACAAGGAGCAGAGCACCTTCTTCGAGGAGATCAACCCCGGCAACCAGGTGACCGGCGTGTTCGTCTTCGACATCCCGAAGAACGTGAAGCTCACCAAGCTCGAACTCCACGACTCGGCGTTCTCCGGCGGCGTGACCGTCTCCCTCGCCTGATCCACCGCTCGGCCCGGGGCGGGCGTCACCGCCCGCCCCGCTCCCCCGGGCACAACGCCACCGCCTCAGTTCACAGAGGAGACCGTCATGACGGACCCGACCACTCCGGTGCCGCCCGGCCAGCCCGCCGAGCACTCCGCCGCTTCGATTCAACTCATGCCGCCGGCCGAGGCCGCACACCTCGGCGATGCGGCCGAGCCGGACAGGGTCGAGCACCGGCCCGCCCCTGCCCTGAACGGTCGCGCCATCCTCCTGATCGCGGCCGGCGCTCTGGCGGCGCTACTGGTGGCCGGCACTGGACTCTTCCTGGCCCTCTCCGAGAAGAGCCCCGTCCCGTCACCCCTCGTCGAGAGGAAGTCGCCGTTCGTGCTGGCCAAGGAGAAGTGTGGTAGCACCACCTTCGGCAGCGACGTCGAGCTGGGCGACGAGGGAAGAACCCTGACCCTGCACGGAGACGGCAAGGAGAGCAGCGGCCTCAGCTTCGACAAGCTGGAGTGCTACTGGGCGGAGCTGAAGATGCCCGACTCGGTCAAGGAGGAGGCCCTGGCAACCCGCGCTCTCGACGGCCGGCAGAGCGGGGACTGGGCCGACATCCACGCATCCTGGAGCTACCACCCGGACAGCGGTATGCAGATGGTCTTCACCCTCTCCGATTGATCTGGCCCCGTCGGATCCCCCGCAGCCGGATGACGGCCGATCCGTTGACGGCATCAGCTCCACAGCGTCCTGGCAGGTGATCGCTCCCCCACCTCGTTCAGACCCCGGGCGGGTCGACGTCACGTCGACCCGCGGACACCACGCGCCTGGAGGCGACGATGACCTTCCTCCACCACTACTCGGCCCACGTGCATCTCGCGAAGCGCATTCCCTGGGCCGGCCCTGGTCTGCTCCCCCGCCGACCGGTCGCCCTCATGCTCGCCGCAGCTCTGACGACCGTCACCCTGACCGGCTGCGGGGGCGACGGCAGGACCGTCAGTAGCGCGCCCACCCCGTCGGTAAGCCCGTCGGCCTCGGCGAGCCCGTCCCCGACGACGAGCCCGACGCCGCCCGCCGACCGGGACGGCGACGGCATCGCCGACAGCAGTGACACCTACCCCGACGACCCGAAGAACATCCCGCAGCAGTCGCCGGTCAACCTGCAGTGCGAGACCAGCAACGACTCGGGTGGCTCGCTCTTCACCGTCTTTGGCAGCAAGGATGGCCGACCCGACTTCGCAGAGGTCTGGGCGGCCAAGGCCAGCTCCTGCGAGGTCGTGGGCAGCCTGGACATCGTCACGGCCGTTGAGAAGCAGGCGTACAAGATCTCCAAGTACGACGACCAGGACATCTCGATGCTGTACGAGATCTGCGCCGCGGTCGACCCGGAGGACGTCTATGCCGAAGCCGGCTTCGCCGCGAGCAGCGAGCAGATCCCCGAGATCAACGGGGCGCTGACCCTCTGCCCCGCACATCCGTACGCCAAGCGCTGGCGGCAGGCGGTGCAGCGGGGCAAGGTCGACGCCGACCTGGAGGCGCAGGGCAGGCTCTTCGGCTCCGGCACCTACCGCGTCGGCAAGGAGATCAAGCCGGGCACCTACGTCACCACCGACGTCGAGGGCTGCTACTGGGAGCGCCAGAACCGCTCCGGGAACATCATCGACAATTACTTCACCAGCGGCGCCCGCCGGGTGCAGGCCACCATCCGCTCCTCCGACTACGCCTTCCACTCGGAGAACTGCGGCGAGTGGCGCCCCGCTCGCTGACGCCGTTTCTCCGGCCAGCCTCATGCCCGACAACAAGACGTCAGGAGGCGTCGTGCGTCCCGATGAGTTCCTCCACGCCCTGGACCTGCTCCCCGCTCCCCTGCACGACCGCGCCCTCGCCCTCCGCGGCTACGTCATGCCCCGGCGCTGCGAGACCTGCCAGGCCGTCGGTGACGCGGTCCGGGTAGCCCTGACCGCCGCCCGCTACGACGAGCTCGGCCCGGCGGCGCAGCTGCTCGACACCGCCGAGCAGCTCGCCACCCGGCACCACCTCGCCTGCCGGCCGGAGCACCAGCCGGGCCGCGGCCAGGTCCGCCGCTGGGCGGAGACGTCCGCGCCGCTGATCGCCGCGACCGACGCCAGCTGGAAGGGGCGCGCCGGCGGCATCGGGTACGTCGCCAGCGACGGCCGCTATGGCCTGCGCAGCCGTCGCCCGGGCCGCGTCGACCCGACCGGGTGCTCCCGGGTGCTGGTCAGCGAGCTGCGGGCGGTCGAGTTCCTGTTGACCGCGTACGACACCCCGCCGGGCGGCATGACGGTGCTGGTGGACAGCCTTCCGGCGCTGAACTACCTGCATCGCTGGCAGGGCGGCGAGTCCGGGGTGATGCCCGCCGGCTATGACCTGCGCCCTCGTCACGCGGGCAGGAAGCCCACGCTGGTCCGTCTCGCCGAGCTGGTCTCCGAGCGCCCGGACCTGACGTTCGCGCACGTCAAGGCGCACGCCCACCACGCCCTGAACGAGGCGGCCGACAGCCTGGCGCACATGGCGCGCCGCCGGGTCGAGGAGCCGTTCGACGTACGCCCCCGGGCGCACGACCTGGTCGAGGCGTTCCTGCGCGAATGGCATGTTGCGCTGCCGGTCTGAACGCCGATCCATTAACGACAGCAAATTCACCGCGTCGCCGCCCCACCACCGCCAGCGAACCGGCACCAGTCGGAACCGTCGGCCCCGCACGCCCTTCCCGAACCCGCATCAGCACCCGCCGGAGGTCGCCTGATGAACCGCACCGAACCACTGATCGAGCTGATCTTCGACCGGCTCGCCGCCGACCGCGTACCCGATGACACCGGCGACGTGGTCCTCGCCGCGCTCAGCGACGAGGCCGACCTGGACGCGGCACTCGCCGGCGAGCCGACCGCGCTGGAGCCGCAACTCCCGGCGGCGGACCAGCCGCGGGAGCGGATCTGGCTCTCGTCGGTCACCGTCGCCGGCTTCCGCGGCGTCGGCCCGGAGCGCACCCTCGCCATCGAACCCGGTCCGGGCCTGACCGTGGTGGTCGGCCGCAACGGCTCCGGAAAGTCCAGCTTCGCTGAGGCGGTGGAGCTGACCCTGACCGGAGACAGCGCCCGCTGGGCCGACCGCAACAGCGTCTGGCGTACCGGGTGGCGCAACCTGCACGCCGGCGACCCGTGTCGGATCGCCGTCGAGCTGCGGGTCGACGGGGTCGCCACGCCGACCCGGGTGGTCCGCTCCTGGCCGTCCGGGGCGGAGCTGGGCGAGGCCGAGGTGACCGTCACCAGCGCGCGCGGCACCCACAAGGATCTCGCCGAGCTGGGGCTGGCCCGGCCGCTGGAGCTGTACCGGCCGTTCCTCACCGCCGCCGAACTGGGCCGGCTCACCGCCGGCACGCAGAGCCAGCTCTTCGACGCGATCTCCGCGATCCTCGGCCTGGAGGCGATAACCGACGCCGACCGCCGGCTGATGGCCGCCGCGCGCCCCATCGACGCCGCCATCAAGGAGGTACGCGCACAGCGCACCGCCCTCGCCGCCACGCTGGCCGAGGTACCCGACGACCGGGCGCGCCGGGCGGCGGCGCTGCTCGCCGCGACCCGTCCCGATCTGGCGGCGCTGGCCGCGATCCTCGACGAGCCGGAAGAGCCGACCGCGGACGAGGCCGTGCTGCTCTGCCGGCGGCTGATGGCGATGCAGCTGCCCGACGCCGACGAGGTGGCCGGCCTCGCGGGGCAGCTTCGCGAAGCCGCCGCCGCGGCGCGCCGACACGACGGCGGGCGCTCACGGGCGTCGCTGCGCAGCGCCGAGCTGCTCCGGCTCGCCATCGAACACCACGACGACCGGGGTGACGGGCCGTGCCCGGTCTGCGCGACGGGCAGCCTCGACGGCGACTGGCGGACCAGCGCCGCCGCGTCCCTGGCGGAGCTGCGCGACCGTACGCTCGCGGCCCAGGCCGCCGCCGCGCGACTGACGGCGGTGCTGCAGCGGGCGCACTACCTGGTCGACGACCTGGACGTGCCCGAGGGCCGAGCCGCCGGGGTGCCGGTCGACGGGCTGCAGGCGGCCGCGGCGGCGCTGCGGCTGGCGCCGGGCGGACCGGAGGAACTGGCCGAGCATCTGACCGCACGGTACCCGGCGGTGCTCGCGGCCGCGCAGGCCGCGCAGGCGTACGCGAAGGGTCTGCTCCGCCAGCGCGACACCGGCTGGCAGGCGGCGGCCGGCGAGCTGCGGAGCTGGGTCGCGGCGGCCGGGAAGCTGCCGGAACGGGAGCGCGCCCTCGCCCGGTTGAAGGCCGCGCGGGCCTGGCTGAAGGCGACCGGGGCGGAGCTGCGCAACCAGCGGGTGACACCGTTCGCGGAGCACTCGCAGCGGATCTGGGCGCAGCTGCGCCAGGAGAGCAACGTCGAGCTCGGGGCGATGACCCTGGAGGGGGCGAACACCCGGCGGCGGGTGGTGATTCCGGTCAGCGTCGACGGCACCGACAACGGCACCGCACTCGGCGTGATGAGTCAGGGCGAGATGCACGCCCTCGGGCTGGCGACGTTCCTGCCGCGCGGCTGCGCGCCGGAGAGCCCGTTCCGGTTCATCGTGGTCGACGACCCGGTGCAGAGCATGGACCCGTCGAAGGTCGACGGGCTGGCGCGGGTCTTCGCCGAACTGGCCGAGCAGCGGCAGGTGGTCGTCTTCACCCACGACACCCGGCTGCCGGAGGCGGTGGAAAGGCTGAACCTGGGCCAGGCCCGGATCGTCGAGGTGACCCGCGCCGAGCGGTCGGTGGTGACGCTGCGGCCGGGCTCCGACCCGGTGACCCGCTACCTGGACGACGCGTACGCGCTGTCCCGCAACGAGGAGATCCCCGCCGAGGTGCGCGGTCCGGTGGTCGCGGAACTGTGCCGCTCGGCGATCGAGGCGGCCTGCCACCGGGTCGTGTGGCGGCAGCGGGTGGCCCGCGGGGTGCCGCACGTCGACATCGAGGCGGCGATCGTGGAGGCGTGCCGGCGGCTGACCACCACGGTCGCGTTGGCGCTCTTCGACGACGCCGAACGGGGCGGTGACGTGCTCGGGTATCTGAGTCGCCGGCACGGGTCGCGGGCGGTGGGCGCGTACAAGGCGTGCAAGGAGGGCGTGCACGGGGCGTACCTGGCGGACCTGCCCGGCCTGGTCGCGGACGCCCGCCACCTCACGGCGGTCCTGCGGTGACCCCGCCGACGCCCCGGCGCTGCCTGGCGGCGGCCGACCAGCTGCTGCGCGGCGCCGGCCCGCTCGGCGGGGCCGCGGTGACCGCCGGCTGGTGGCCGCGGGCGTGCGCCTGCCTGATCCGGCTCGCGCTCGAGGGCGGCATCGACGCCTACTGGCGGCGGGTCAAGCCGACGGTTGCCGCCTGCCGGCAGGGCCGGGCGAAGCAGCTGATGCTGCGCGGCCGGCTCGGACCCGGCGCCGGCGTCGCCCGCCGCGTCGCCTTCACGTGGGCGACCCTGTCGGCCGCCGCCCACCACCACTGCTACGAGCTGGCGCCGACGGCCGCCGAGCTGCGTCGCCTGCACACCGAGGTGAGCATCCTGCTCACCCAACTCGACCGGAGAACGGAACCCGAACGATGACCTACCCGCAGCCCGGCACCGACCCCACCCGCCCGCAGCCGCCGGTCTCCGGCGTCCCGAGGCTGTACGCGCCGGTGTCCGCCGTTCCCGGGCCGTACCCGCCGGTGTCCGGCCTTCCCGGCCCATACCCGCCGATCTCGACTGTGCCCTACCAGCCCGGAGGCTACCTGCCGGCGGTGCAGCGGATCGCCGTGCAGCCGCCGCTCACGTCCGGCATGGCGACGGCGTCGCTGGTGCTCGGGATCCTCGGCGTGCTCGGCGGCTGGTGCCTGTTCGGGCTGCCCTGCATCCTGGCCGTCATCCTCGGCCACATCGCCCTCGCGGAAACCCGGGACGGCACGAGGTCGGGGCACGGCATGGCCGTCGCCGGCCTCGTCCTGGGCTACGTCTTCGTCGGCCCGATGATCGCCTTCACGGTCATGGTCTTCTTCGGCAGCGTCGTGGGCGCGGCCACCCCGACGCCCTGAGCCGCGCGAACCAACAGACAACACCGGCCTCCACCGCGGCCGGCCAAGAGGCGCCCACGAGGCGCCGGAACGAGAGGTATGGCATGTCCCAGGAGAATCACGGTCGCGCAGTGCGGTCGGTTGAGCTGTCCCGCGAGGACAACGGCTGCGTCGTCACGGCACGGTGGCACGCCGACACCGGATCGACCGAGATCACCGGGCCGGACGAAGTCGTCATCCGGGTCGCCGAGGACGCGGCGCCCGAGATCCGGGACCGTGGCGTCACGTCGGAGGTCCTGCACCGGATCGCCCGGCAGGTCGACGACATGGTGGCCGAGTTCCACGAGCTGCCGAGCGTCGGGGCGTACCAGGTGATGGTGCGGCGCTACGTCGAAGGACGGCTCGCTGAGCTCGCGCAGGCACGAGGTGCGGAGGCCGACGGCTTCGAGTCCGACCTGCTCGCCGTCTTCGATGACGTGGCCGGTCGCGGGAACCCCGACCCGCTCCGGGTCCTCGCCGCGGCGACGGGCAGGTCGCGCGAAGACCTCGACCACCTCCTCGACGCGGCCCGCCGGCGGCATGCCCACCCCGATCGAGAATGAAAGGGTGTGCAACTGTTGGCTGATTAACTAAGCGAACCTGTGTGGTACTTTCTTGATCATGTCGTTGCTGCGCCTGGGTCCGGCCGCTGAGTACATCGGTGTCCATCCTGTGACCCTTCGCAGGTGGGCGGATGAGGGACGGGTTGCGGTGACGTGG
>NZ_JAPFQV010000084.1:0-23865 GCF_033804685.1 Micromonospora sp. RTP1Z1 | reverse complement strand
TGTGGCGCCTGATCGGCACCCTTCGTGGCTTTTGTTAGGTGGCACAACTCCATGATCGGCTCTGCCTTGGGCGGGGCTAGCAGACGTGGGGGGCGGGTGGGGGTTTTCCACAGGGGCGGAGGTTGTGCACAGGGGGGAAGGGCATGGGCGGCGGGCGTGAGGTACGGGCAGCAGGCTCCAGGGCGTGGCAGGGGACCTGGGGCGGTATGCGGACATGCGCAACGCGGGGTTGAGTCGAGGGGCCATCAGGCATCGGGTCGAGGCGGGACGGGTGCTTCGGCTCTCGCGGGGTGTCTATGGCGGGCCGGACGACTGGGAGATGCGGCTCCAAGCCCTCTTCCGGCGGCTGCCCTCAAGCGCCGTCGTCGGCTTCCACACCGGGGCGCAGCTCCACGGCTTCGGCGCGGCCGCCAGCGCTGATCTGCACGTCATCGTGCCCGCCGGAACAGTCGTACCGCACATCCGAGGGGTCGTGGCGCACGAAGCCGTGCTCCCGGTGCCGGTGTCCGTGGAAATCGCGGGTGTTCCCTGTGCGCCCGCCGCCCGGTGCGCGGTCGACCTGGCGCGAGTGCTTCGCCGGATGGACGGCCTGCCGCTGTTGGATCTGTGCCTACGTTCCGGCGCCTGTGACCCGGACGAGCTGCGTACGGAGGTGCGGAGGCACGCGGGTCTGCGTGGGGTGTGCCAGGCCCGGCAGTTGATCGGTCTCGCCGACCCCCGGTCGGAGTGCCGACAGGAGAGCCAGTTGCGGCTGCTGCTGGTCGACGGCGGGTTGCCGGCACCAGAACCGCAGCTCTGGGTGCCCGACTCCTATGGCGTACCGCTCTACCGGCTGGACCTCGGCTATCGGAAACCCAAGATCGGCCTCGAGTACGACGGTCTCTCGCACCTCGACCGAGACCGTCTCCGGCACGACCGGTCCCGCATGAACTGGCTGGCCGCCAACGGCTGGCGCATGCGCCACTTCACGGACACGGATCTCTACCGCCGCCCCCGCCACATCCTCTCCACGGTCGCCGCCCTCCTCCACACCTGAAGCTCCCCTCGATCATGGAGTTGTGGCACCTCAGGTAAGCCCTATAACCGGCATCTCGGGAACCACAACTCCATGATCGACGGTGCGGGGGCGGGGGCGGGGTGGGGGTGGGGGGTTAGGGGGCTAGGTGGGAGCGGATGAGGAAGCGGACGCCGTCGGGGGCTTCCAGGGAGAAGCCGCTGCCTCGGCCGGGGACCACGTCGACCGTGAGCCTCGTGTGTTTCCAGAGGTCCCACTGGGACTTCGACATCCAGAAGTCGACGGGTTCGGGTACGCCCTCGACCGCCAGCGCGGCGAGGAGGACGTCGGAGCCGCCGGTGCGGAACTCGCCGGCCAGGTAGCACATCGGGGCGCTGCCGTCGCAGCAGCCGCCGGACTGGTGGAACATCAGCGGCCCGTGCCGCCCCCGCAACGACCGGATCAGCTCGGCCGCGGTGGGGGTCACGGAGACGGGCGGCGGTGCCGCGGCGCCCGGCGAACCGGGCACCGCGGCACCGTCGGAAACGGCGCCCATCAGAAGAAGCCGAGCTTCTTGGTGGAGTAGCTGACCAGCAGGTTCTTGGTCTGCTGGTAGTGCTCCAGCATCATCTTGTGGTTCTCCCGGCCGATGCCGGACTGCTTGTACCCGCCAAACGCGGCGTGCGCCGGGTACGCGTGGTAGCAGTTCGTCCAGACCCGACCGGCCTGGATGGCCCGGCCGGCCCGGTACGCGGTGTTCATGTCCCGGCTCCACACCCCCGCGCCGAGCCCATAGAGCGTGTCGTTGGCGATCTTCACGGCGTCGTCGAGGTCGGCGAAGGAGGTCACCGACACCACCGGGCCGAAGATCTCCTCCTGGAAGATCCGCATCGAGTTGTCGCCCTCGAAGATGGTTGGCTCGACGTAGTACCCGCCCGACAAGTCGCCGCCCAGATCGGCCCGTGATCCACCAGTCAGTACCCGGGCGCCCTCCTGCCGCCCGATGTCCAGGTAGGAGAGGATCTTCTCCAGCTGGTCGTTGGAGGCCTGCGCCCCGATCATCGTGTCGGTGTCGAGCGGGTGCCCCTGCACGACGGCCTTCGTCCGCTCGACGGCGGCGGCGAGGAAGTCGCTGTAGTGCCCCTGCTGGATCAGCGCCCGGGACGGGCAGGTGCAGACCTCGCCCTGGTTGAGGGCGAACATGGTGAAGCCCTCGAGGGCCTTGTCCAGGAAGTCGTCTGATGCGGCGCTGACGTCGTCGAAGAAGATGTTCGGGCTCTTGCCGCCCAGTTCCAGGGTGACCGGCTTGATGTTCTCGCTGGCGTACTGCATGATCAGCCGCCCGGTGGTGGTCTCGCCGGTGAACGCCACCTTCGCCACCCGGGGCGAGGAGGCCAGGGGCTTGCCCGCCTCGACGCCGAAGCCGTTGACGATGTTGAGCACGCCCGGCGGCAGCAGGTCGGCGACCAGCGAGAGCCAGTAGTGGATGGACGCCGGGGTCTGCTCGGCGGGCTTGAGCACCACCGCGTTGCCGGCAGCGAGCGCGGGCGCGAGCTTCCAGGTGGCCATCAGGATCGGGAAGTTCCACGGGATGATCTGCGCGACCACGCCGAGCGGCTCGTGGAAGTGGTACGCCACGGTGTCGTCGTCGATCTCGCCGAGGGAGCCTTCCTGGGCCCGGATCGCCCCGGCGAAGTAGCGGAAGTGGTCGATGGCCAGGGGGATGTCGGCGGCCAGGGTCTCGCGTACCGGCTTGCCGTTCTCCCACGTCTCGGCGATGGCGAGGGACTCCAGGTTCTCCTGCATCCGGTCGGCGATCTTGTTGAGGATCAGCGACCGTTCGGCGACCGAGGTGCGTCCCCAGGCGTCGGCGGCGCCGTGTGCCGCGTCGAGCGCCTTCTCGACGTCCTCGGCGGTGCCCCGGGCCACCTCGCAGAAGGTCTGCCCGGTGACCGGGCTGGGGTTCTCGAAGTACCGGCCGTGGTGCGGCGCGACGTACTCGCCGCCGATGAAGTGGTCGTAACGGGACTGCCAGTGGGTGGGCGCGTCGTAGCGCGTCATGGGAACCTCCGCCGTCCGGGTGGGGTGACGCCGGCGAGGTTAGTTACGGGGACGTTGCAGCAACGTTGCGCGCTGGAGGTCGTACTCCGTGGAGAGTTGGCGGATCCGCGCGACGGCGAGCGGCCGGCGCGGCGCGCCCGGCGGCAACGCCCGCGCCAGGGCCTGCCACGCGGTCAGGTCGTCGGCCCCGGCCGGCGTCGCGGTCCAGGTCGCGAGCAGCGCCGGGTCCGCGGTGGCCAGCACGGCCGCGCGGAGCTGCCCGTCGATCAGCCGGCGCAGTCGCGTCACTCCCGGCGCGTCCGACCCGGGCAGCAACGGGCCGCCGTACGCCTGGAGCGCCCCCGCCTGGTCGCCCCGGTCGAGCAGTTCGGTGACGGTACGGAAGTCGGCGCGCACGGTCCCGCGCAGCCGGTACGGGCGGGAGTCGAGCAGTTCCGGGCCGAGCGCCCGGCGAAGCCGGGACAGTTCGGCGCGCAGGGTGACCGGGTGCCGCCGGTCGTCGCCGTAGAGGTCGAGGCCGAGCTGCTCGCCGGTGCGCCCCTCGGGGTGGTCGAGGAGCAGCACCAGCAGCTCGGTGTGCCGCCGGCCGAGCCGGATCCGGCGACCGTTGACCCGCAGCTCCGCCTCGTCGCGGCCGAGCGCGCTGACGGTGACGACGTCCGGGTCGAGGGGCTGGGCGAGGAACGCCTCGGCGGCCCGGGCGGTGGCCCGGACCAGGGCGAGGCTCTGCGGGTTGGCCAGGTGGTCGCCGCCGGTGATGTCGACCGCGCCGAGCAGCCGCCCGGTGGTCGGGTCGTGGATCGGGGCGGCGGCGCAGGTCCAGCGCTGCACCGGCCGGACGAAGTGCTCGGTGGCGAAGATCTGCACACTGTGGTCGACGGCGAGGGCGGTGCCGGGGGCGTTGGTGCCGGCGTGCGCCTCGTCCCAGCGGGCGCCGGGGATGAAGTTCATCCGCTCGGCGTGCCGGAGCACCCCCGGATGCCCCTCCACCCAGAGCAGCCGCCCGTACGCGTCGCAGACCGCCATCAGGTGCGCGCCGTCCTGGGCGATGCCGCCGAGCAGGTCACGGAAGAGCGGCAGCACCCGGGCGAGCGGGTGGGCGGCCCGGTAGCTCTCCAGCGCGTCGTCGGCGAGATCGACCGGGGCGGTGGCCTCGGGGTCGAGCAACGCGGAGCGTTCCCACGACCGCCGGACGACGTCGCGGACCCGGACGGGTGTGGTGCCGGCGGTGAGGAACGCTTCGTGGGCGGCGCCGACCTGCGCGATCCGCTCGGCCGGATCGGCACCGAATTCCAGGGCGAGCCACGGGTCAGCCATCGGCGACCTCCTCGCGCCCATGGTGACCCACCTCACCCCTGATCGCCAATACCGGTTGCCCGATCGATCGACACCCCTTCATGCTGTGTCCCGCCCCGCAGGGCGCGGCGGCGTGGTGGCACGGGAAGGGCGGTCGTGATGGTCGGGGCGCGGGAACGGATGATGGTGCAGCTCCAGCTGGTCAGCGACGACCGCCACCTGGTGGCCTGGGTACGCGACGACCGCCGGGTACGGGTCGGCTCCGAGGTCTCGCTGCGCGACCACGCCGAGCCGGACCGCTTCTGGCGGGTGGTGGCCAAGGGCGAGCCACGGCCCGCCGGTGAGATCAACCGCGGCTGGCACAACGACATCTGACGTCTTCGCGTGGGCCCGGTCCATGCCGGGCCCACGCCTCTCCCGGAAACTTTACATTGACAAGTTCGCGCCCGCTGCGCAAACTTGACGACGACAAGATGAGTTGATCGGGGAGGTCGGGATGGAACCCACGATGGTGCGGCAGATGTGGCAGCTGATCGAGCCGATGCACGCGCTGGTCTACTTCGCGCCGGAACTCACCGAGGAGGCCGCGGCCCTCGGGCTGGCCACGGACGAGCGCTGGCCGGGCTACTTCGCCCTGCGCTCCGCCCCGCTGGGCGCGGCCGGCCCCCAGCTGGTGACGGCCACCTACTACAGCTTCAGCCCCCGCATGGTCGCCGAGTACGTCCCGGCGGTCTGGTCCGTCGCCGACCCGGCGAAGGTCCTCGACGCGCGATTGTCCGGGGTGGACCGGGCGCTGCGTGCCCTGCTCGGCGACCGGGTCGACTCGCCCGAGCTGGCCGAGGCCGCCGCGCTGGCCCGCCGCGCCGCCGAGGCCGCCGACCTGGCCGGGCGTCCGCTGGCCGCTGCCAACGCCGACCTGCCCTGGCCGGAAGCCCCGCACCTGGTGCTCTGGCAGGCCGCCACCATTCTCCGCGAGCACCGCGGCGACGGGCACGTGGCCGCGCTGCTCACCGCCGGCCTCGACCCGACCGAGGCGCTGGTCTCCTTCGCCGCCGTGGGCGCCGCGCCGGTCGAGGTCTTCGCCAGCCGACGCTGGACCGACGAGGAGTGGGCCGCCGCCCGGGACCGGCTCGCCGCGCGGGGCCTGGTGGACGCCGCCGGCCTGGCCACCGACGCCGGGCGCCGGCTCCGCGACGAGGTGGAGCGGCGTACGGACGAGCTGGCCGCCGCCCCCTGGCGGGCCCTCGGCCCGGCCGCCGGCCGGCTCGCCCAGCTCGTGGCGCCGCTGACCGGAGCGGTGGTGGCGTCCGGGTTGCTGCCGAAGCAGAGCACCCTGGGCATCCGCCGGCCACAGTGAATCAGGTAACTTCCGGCCGGTATCGCTGATCCCGGCAGCGCTCCCAGCCCGTACCCGCAGCCGTCAGAGAACATCGGACGGCGGGAGATGCGGTGAGGGTGCAGCGGAAGCATGTATTGGCGGCCGGGGTGGCGGCGGTCGCGGCGGCGGTGGTGGCGGTCGGGACCGGGTTCGGCTTCGCCGACACCACCCCCGCCGGGCAGAGCGCCTGCCAGGGGTCGGTCACCTTCTCGGCCGAGGGCGGGGCGCCCGCGGCGACCAGCGACCGGTTTCCGGTCGGCACCCGGTTGCGGGTGACGAACCTGGACAACGGCAAGGCGGCGACGGTGTCGGTGACCGGCCCGTCGGGCAGCTGTGTGCTGCTCAACGCGGCGGCGATGGACCTGGTCCGGGAGCCGGGCAAGAACGTCATCCGGCGCAACCTGGTGGAGCGCCTGGACGGTGGTGGCGGGGCCCCGTCCGGCGGGCCGGCGCGGCCGGGCGGCGCCGCGCAGGCCGGCGGCCAGACCCGGCCGGGCAATGCGCAGCCCGGTGCCGCCGGGCCCGGCGGCGGGGTGAGCGCACCGGCCGGGCAGAGCGTCTGCACCGGGGCGATCACGTTCTCCGCGGAGGGCGGCGCGCCCGCCGCGACCAGCGGACGGTTCCCGGTCGGTACCCGGCTGCGGGTGACCAACCTGGACAACGGAAAGGTGGTGACGGTGGCGGTGACCGGCCCGTCGGGCAGTTGCGTGCTGCTCAACGCCGCCGCGATGGAACTGATCCGTGAGCCGGGCAAGAACCTGGTCCGTCGCAACGTGGTGGAGCTGCTCCGCTGACCACGCCGTCGCACGGTTGCCGCTTGGTGCCGAGGCGCCCGCCGACGTGACGGCGCCCCGGCCCGGGCGGTCGGTGGAACACCATGGGTGTCTCCGGGGTGCCGTGGCACCCATGGTGATCCACCGAGGAGCGCTGGCGGTCGTCAGGCGATGCGACGGAGGCGGCGGACGGCCAGGTAGAGCAGGAGCGCGGCGAGGGCGACGAAGATGCCGGTCTCGATGCCCTGGAACAGCCAGAACCGGCCCGCCGGCTGGTAGAGCTGCCAGTTGTAGGCGCCGGGCCCGAGGCCGAGGTCGGCGCCACACGCACCGCCTCCCCGCCCCCGACCATCCGGCGGACACGCGATCTGAGCGTCGGGCGCCACCATCTTTCCGTCGGCGTTGCGGACACCGCTGGAGAGGATCCAGTCGCCACGGCCCCTCGTCATCGCTCCGGTCCCCTCCACCGGAGAGGTGAGCGTGCGGGCGGGCTGGTAGTGAGGTCTGGCCAGGAGCGCCACCCCCGCGCGGACGCCGATGAACCCGACGAGGGTGACGGTCATGGCGGGCAGCATCCGGCGCCCGAGGGTGCCGGCGAAGATGCCGAGCGCCACGGCGAAGAGGGTGTAGCCGATCGGGGCGATCCCTTGCAGGTCGAAGACGATGAAGCCGAGTCGACCCTGTCGTGCGGCCTGGGTCAGCGGGCTGACCCACCAGGACATGCCCAGCCCGTAGCAGACCGCGGCGACCGCCGTTACCGCGACGACCAACCCGAACTTCACCAGCGCCCAGTGGGTCCGGCCGACGCTCTGGGTCCAGACGAACCGGTGCGTGCCGTGCTCCACCTCGCGGGCGACCAGCGGGGCGCCCCAGAACAGGCCGACGAGCATCGGCAGGACGAGCAGCAGGACGGCCACGAGATTCAGACTGCCGTACCGGTTTGTGAACCGGTGGAATGCGGCCTCGCAGCGCTCCGCGGTCGCCGGGGCGACGTCGGCGCGGGCCACCTCGCGAACACAATCCGACAGCCCGAGGTCGGCGAACGTGTGCCGCATCGACAGGCCGATCGGGATCATCAGGGCGGCGAGTACCGCGAACCCGATGAGGGTGAACAGAAGTTGTCTGCGGTGTTGCCGCCAGGCCAGCCAGATCATGCCGGCACTCCCCACTCGGTGTGACTGGTCGCCGTGTCGCCGTCGGCCAGATAGGCAAGGACGATGTCCTCCAGGCCGACCTCGCGGGTCGTCCATGAGGGATCGTTGATCGAGCCGTCCGTGCGCACCAGCAGGGTGGACTGACGGGCGGTGTGGCTGGCCCGGACCACGGCCGTGACCCCTGGAATCGGATCGCCGCCGTGCCGGGGCCCGACCAACTGGCGGTGCCCGGCGACCAGGTCGTCGACGGCGCCGACGAGCTGCACCCGACCGGCGTGCAGCACGATCAGGTAGTCGCAGACCCGCTCCAGGTCGGCCAGCAGGTGCGAGGAGAGCAGCACCGTGGTCTCGGACTCGGCGACGCTGCCCATCAGCGACTGCAGGAACTCCCTGCGAGCCAACGGGTCCAGGCTGGCGACGGGTTCGTCGAGCAGCAGCAGCCGGGGCCGTTTCGCCAGCGCGAGCGCCAACGCGACCTGGGCACGTTGACCGCCGGAGAGCTTGCCGACCGGCAGCTTGGGCGGGATGCCGAGCTGAGCCAGCCGGTTGCGGGCGAGCGCCGAGTCCCAGCGCTTGTTCATCCGGCCGCCGAGGTGCACCAGTTCCGCCGCGGTGAAGTCCCGGTACAGCGGGGTGTCCTGGGCGACGAAGCCGATCTCGGGCAGGACCGGCGGGTTGTCGTACGGCGACTCGCCGAAGATCCGCACCGCGCCGGCGTCGGGCCGTAGCAGGCCCACCGCCAGGTGCAGCAGCGTGCTCTTGCCGGCGCCGTTGGGGCCGACGAGGGCGGCGATACGCCCGGCGGGAAGGCGCAGCGAGCAGTCCCGCAGCGCCCAGGTTCTCCCGTACCGCTTGCCGAGCTGGTCGGCCTCCAGCGCGATGTCCATTCGGTGTCCTCTCATCCTGCTGAGGCGGGCTCGGCGCGCGGTGCCTCGGCGGCCAGCGCGGCCCGCATGGTGGTCTCGACCAGGGCGGTGACGTCTTCGTGGGTGAGCCCGGCGGCCCGCGCCCGGTGCAGCCAGGCCACCAGCTCTTCGCGCAGCTCGGCCTGCTCGGGCAGAGATGTGCCGGCGAGGGTGCGCCGGACGAACGTGCCCACCCCGGGGCGTCCCTCGACCAGGCCCTCGATCTCCAGCTCGCGGTACGCCTTCAGCACCGTGTTCGGGTTGATCGCCAGTGACTGCGCGACGTCGCGGACCTTCGGCAACTGGTCACCGGGCGTCAGCAGGCCCACCCGCAGGGACTGCTTGACCTGCTGGACCAGCTGCACGTACGTGTTCACCTTGGACCGGCCGTCCAGCACGAACTCGATCACCCGAGATGGCCCTTCCTGTTGTCCTACGACAGTAAGACTATAAGACAGGATGTACGCCGACGGAACGACGAAACCCGCCCCTCTTTCGAGTGACGGGTTCCGGTGGCGGCAGCGGCAAGGATCAGCCGAAGGCGGCGTCCAGGATGTCCAGTCCCCGGGCCAGCTCGTCGTCGGAGATGACCAGCGGGGGCAGGAAGCGCAGCACGTTGCCGTACGTGCCGCAGGTGAGGGTGAGCAGGCCGGCGGCGTGGCAGGCCGCCGAGACCGCTGCGGCGGCGGCCGGGTCCGGGGTCAGGGTGCCGGGCTGCACCAGTTCCACGGCGAGCATCGCGCCGCGGCCGCGTACCTCGGCGATCCGGGGGTCACGGGCGGCGATGGCGCGCAGCCGGTCACCCATCACCTGCTCGATCCGCCTGGCCGCGGCGGCCAGGTCCAGCTCGTGCATGGTCTCGATCGAGGCCAGCGCGGCGGCGCAGGCGATCGGGTTGCCGCCGTACGTGCCGCCGAGGCCGCCGACGTGCACCGCGTCCATCAGCTCCGCCCGCCCGGTCACCGCCGCCAGGGGCAGGCCGCCGGCGATGCCCTTGGCCAGGGTGATCAGGTCCGGCTCGACGCCCTCGTGCTGGCAGGCGAACCAGTCCCCGGTCCGGCAGAACCCGGTCTGGATCTCGTCGGCGACGAAGACCACCCCGGCCGCCGTCGCCCACTCGCGCAGCGCCGGCAGGAACCCCTCGGCCGGTACGACGAAACCGCCCTCGCCCTGGATCGGCTCGATCAGCAGCGCCGCGACGTTCTCCGCCCCGACCTGCTTCTCGATCATCTCCACCGCGCGCGCCGCCGCCTCCGCCCCGGACAGGCCGCCGTCGCGCAGCGGGTACGTCATCGGCACCCGGTAGATCTCCCCGGCGAACGGTCCGAACCGGTGCTTGTACGGCATGTTCTTCGCGGTCAGCGCCATGGTCAGGTTGGTCCGGCCGTGGTACGCGTGGTCGAAGACCACCACCGCCGGCCGCCCGGTGGCATGCCGGGCGATCTTGACGGCGTTCTCCACCGCCTCGGCGCCGGAGTTGAACAGCGCCGAGCGCTTCTCGAAGTCGCCCGGGGTCAGCGCGTTGAGCTGCTCGCAGACCGCCACGTACGACTCGTACGGGGCGACCATGAAGCAGGTGTGGGTGAAGCGCTCGACCTGGGCCTTCACCGCCTCGACCACGCGCGGCGCGGAGTTGCCCACGTTGGCGACCGCGATGCCGGCGGCGAAGTCGATCCACTCCCGGCCGTCGACGTCGGTGATGGTGCCGCCCCCGGCGTGGTCGACGTAGGACGAGATGGTGCTGCCGACGCCCCTGGCGACGGCGGCACCGCGCCGCTTGTGCAGCTCGTCAGAAGAAGTCATGGTCAGCCCTCGATGTTGTGCATGACGTGCTTGATCCGGGTGTAGTCCTCCAGGCTGTAGACCGAGAGGTCCTTGCCGTGCCCGGAGTGCTTGAAGCCGCCGTGCGGCATCTCGGAGACGAACGGGATGTGGGTGTTCACCCAGACGCAGCCGAAGTCGAGCCGGCGGGTCATCCGCATCGCCCGGCCGTGGTCCCTGGTCCAGACCGAGGCGGACAGGCCGTAGTCGACGCCGTTGGCCCAGCGCACCGCCTCGTCCTCGTCGGAGAAGCGCTGCACCGTGATGACCGGCCCGAACACCTCGTCCCGGATGATCTCGTCGGCCTGACGGACCCCGGAGACCACGGTGGGGGAGTAGAAGTAGCCGCGCTCGCCGAGCTGCGCGCCGCCGGCCTCGACGGTCGCGTGGTCCGGCAGCCGGTCCACGAAGCCGCGCACCCGGGCGAGCTGGTTGGCGTTGTTCAGCGGGCCGTAGAGCACGTCCTCGTCGTCCGGCGCGCCGGTCTTCGTGTTGCGGGCCTGCTCGGCGAGAGCGGCGACGAAGTCGTCGTAGATGCCGGGGCCGGCGAGCACCCGGGTCGCGGCGGTGCAGTCCTGGCCGGCGTTGAAGTAGCCGCCGACCGCGATCGCCTCGGCCGCCGCCGCAACGTCCGCGTCGTCGAAGAGCACCACCGGGGCCTTGCCGCCGAGCTCCAGGTGGGTCCGCTTCAGGTCGGGGGCGGCGGCGGAGGCGACCTCCATGCCCGCGCGGGTCGAGCCGGTGATCGACACCAGCTGCGGGGTCGGGTGCGAGACGAGGGTACGACCGGTGTCCCGGTCGCCGCAGACCACGTTGAACACGCCCGGCGGGAAGAACTCGGACGCGATCTCGGCCAGCAGCAGCGTCGACACCGGCGTGGTGTCCGACGGCTTCAGCACCACCGTGTTGCCTGCAGCCAGGGCCGGGGCGATCTTCCAGACCGCCATCATCAGCGGGTAGTTCCAGGGCGTCACCTGGGCGCAGACGCCGATCGGCTCCCGCCGCACGTACGAGGTGTGGCCGGCCATGTACTCGCCGGCCGAGCGGCCCTCCAGGAGGCGGGCGGCGCCGGCGAAGAAGCGGAACTGGTCCACCGCCGGCGGCAGCTCCTCGTCGGCGGTGAGCTGGCGGGGCTTGCCGGTGTTGCGTACCTCCGCGTCGACCAGCTCGGCCGCCCGGGCCTCCACCGCGTCGGCGAGCTTGAGCATGGCCTTCTGCCGCTCGCCGGGGGTGGTGTCCCGCCAGCTCTCGAAGGCGGTGGCGGCGGCCTTCATGGCCGCATCCACGTCCGCCGCGCCGGAGATCGGCGCCTGGGCGAAGACCTCCCCGGTGCAGGGGTCGATCAGATCGGCGTACCCGCCGTCCACCGGGTCGACGTACTCGCCGTTGACGAAGTTGCGCAGCTGCTGCTGGTCGCTCATCAGAAGTCTCCGAGGGATGGCCGAGGGTGAAGTCAGCGGAGGTTATCGCAATCTGACTGCCATCTTCGCTACTGAATTCGCGGCCCACAAGGCCTAGGGCAACTGTTTCCGCGTGACGCTGCGTCGTCTACGCTGCCGGACGTGGAGCCGAGAGCCTTCTTCGTCGCCGGCCGCCCCGCTCACGGCGAGGGCGAGCTGACCGTCACCCACCCGTACGACGGCCGGGCGGTGGGCCGTACCACCCTTGCCACGGCCGACCAGGTCGAAGCCGCCGTCGCGGCAGCGGCCGGGGTGGCCGCGGCCGCCGCGGCCCTGCCCGCGCACGTCCGCGCGGCGGCCCTGGACCACGTCTCCCGGCGGCTCGCCGAGCGGGCCGACGAGGTCGCGGCGCTGATCACCGCCGAGAACGGCAAGCCGGTCAAGTGGGCCAAGGCCGAGGTGGGTCGGGCGGTGTCGACGTTCCGCTGGGCGGCCGAGGAGGCCCGGCGATTCTCCGGCGAGCTGCAGCGCCTGGACACCGACCCGGCGGCCAACGGGCGGATCGCCCTGGTCCGGCGGGTGCCGAAGGGGCCGGTGCTGGGCATCGCGCCGTTCAACTTCCCGCTCAACCTGGTCGCCCACAAGGTCGCCCCGGCCATCGCCGTCGGCGCCCCGATCATCGTCAAGCCGGCCCCGGCCACCCCGCTGTCCGCGCTGCTGCTCGGCGAGATCCTGGCCGAGACCGACCTGCCCGAGGGGATGTTCTCGGTGCTGCCGCTGCCCAACGAGCGCGCCGCCGAGCTGGTCGCCGACCCGCGGCTGCCGGTGGTCTCGTTCACCGGCTCCGGGCCGGTCGGCGCGGCCATCCGGCGGTCCGTGCCGGAGAAGCACGTGACCCTGGAACTCGGCGGCAACGCGGCGGCGGTGATCTGCGAGGACTGGGCGTCGGACGAGGACCTGACCTTCGCCGCACACCGGATCGCGACGTTCTCCAACTACCAGGCCGGGCAGTCCTGCATCGCGGTGCAGCGGGTCTACGTGCACGAATGGCTGTACGACGGTTTCCTGCCCCGGCTGATCGCCTCGGTGCAGGAACTGCGGACGGGTGACCCGTCGAATCCGCTGACCGACGTCGGCCCGTTGGTCTCCGAGGACGCCGCGCGTCGTGTGGAGGCGTGGGTCGACGAGGCCGTTGCCGCCGGGGCCACCATCGAGGTGGGCGGGCGGCGGGAGGGCGCGACCTACCCGCCGACCGTGCTGTCCGGGGTGCCGGCGGACGCGAAGGTGCTCGCCGAAGAGGTGTTCGGGCCGGTGCTGGTGGTCGGGCAGGTCGAGAGCGACCAGGCCGCGTTCGCCGCCGTCAACGATTCCGCGTACGGGTTGCAGGCGGGGGTGTTCACCCATCGCCTCGACGTCGCCTTCGCCGCCTCCCGCGAGCTGGAGGTCGGCGGCGTGATCGTGGGGGACGTGCCGTCGTACCGGGCGGACCAGATGCCGTACGGCGGGGTGAAGGGTTCCGGCGTCGGGCGGGAAGGGCTGCGCAGCGCGATGGACGACTACACCGAGCCGCGCGTCCTGGTCCTGACCGGGGTGGCGCTGTAGCGATCGTCCTGCTGGCAGCGCCCGAATGCGGCTCGGCAATCCTATAACGCAGGAGTTGTAACCGCGCTATAGTTCAGGTGTGGTGAGTGGCAGATCGACCTGACTGATGAGGTTGACGAGTGGCTAGTCCGACTGAGCAAGGAAGACCCTGATACCGCGAACCAGGTGGCGGCTGCCATTGACATCCTTGCTCGGGAGGGCCCGACCTTGGGACGGCCGTTGGTGGACCGCGTCAAGGGCTCGGACTACAAAAACATGAAGGAACTCCGGCCAGGATCGGTCGGGAGCACCGAGATCCGCATCTTGTTCGCCTTCGATCCGAATCGGGCAGCCATCCTGCTGGTCGCGGGAAACAAAGCCGGCAACTGGAAGGGCTGGTACGAGACCAACATCCTTGAGGCCGACAAGCTGTTCGCCGAACACCTGCGGAAGTTGAAGGGGCAACGCTGATGGCACGCAGTTGGCGGGACACTCGCTCCCGCATGAACCTGGACGAGGCCAAGGTCGCCGAGCACGCCGAGCGGATGCTCGGCGAGGTGCGCGCCGAGCGCCTCAAGGAGGTGCGCGAACGTCATGGCGTGAGCCAGACCGAGCTGGCCGGCCGGATGGAGGTCTCCCAGGCTCGGGTCTCGGCCATCGAAAAGGGTGAGCTGTCGACCACTGAGTTCGGAACCATCGCCCGATACGTGGCTGGCCTTGGTGGCAAGCTGCAGATCGTCGCGGACTTCGGGGACGAACAGGTCGTCCTCAGCTAGCTCGGGTCACATCCGTCCGCTCGGCGTTTACCGACATCATGGTTCATCCCCCGCTGGCTGGACGCACGCGGCCGGCGGCATGGTCATGACCCGCTCGCCGGGCTCATCACGTACACGCCCTTGCCCTGCTTGCCGTCGAGGACGCCTTCGGCCTTCAGCAGGATCATGGACGTCCTGATGACCGTGCCGCTGACCTTGTAGTGCTCGCAGAGGGCGTTGAACGACGGCAGCTTGTCGCCCGGCTTCAGCTGCCCGGACTTGATCTGCTCGCGAATGTCCCGAGCGACCTGAAGGTATGCAGGCTCAGACACGGTGGTGCTCCCAGCTTGGCGGCTGGGACAAGCAGACCACACGACACGCGCAACTCACAACACAATGTGCGCCGGGCTTGCCTCTAGATACATTGTACCTTAAGTTGCAGGTGGGGCTACTGAGCTTGGCGGCCGGATGCCCCGCCGTGGGTGCTGCGCTCGGATCCCCCGTGCCGGCGGGCACCCGCGGCACCGTCATGGCGAGTCGGCGGGAGACCCGATGACCGAGCGGACACGGCACAGGCCGGCCCGGCGCCGGGCGTCCGACCAGGCGACCGAGGAGTGGCAGGCATGGAGGTTCGCGCACGACCCGGGCGACGCCCTGATGCGGCGCGTCTCATACGAGGAGTACCTGATCGCGGTGGCGATGACCCTGGCCCGGCGGCACCGGCCGGTCTGGTGCTGGCGCAGATGGCGGCGGGTCTGCCGGTGCGGTGCGGAGCTGCCCTGCCGGTCCCGGCACCGGATTCCGATCAGCCGTGGGCACTGGCCGGCGGAGGGGAGGAGCCGGAACGGGTGATCCTCGCCGTGCACGTCCGAGGGTTGGACGGCCTGTGCGCCGGGTGCCTCGCCTGGTGGTCGCGGCTGTCTCCGTACCCCTGTTGGCAGGTGGAATGGGCGACCAGCCGGCAGGCGCGGTCGAGCACCGCGCGCTTCCTCGGCGGGCGTCGGTGACCACGCACGGGCCGGTGCTGCCGATCTGGACCTGTGGTGGCTGCGGTGCGCCTTGGCCATGCGCCCCCCGTAAGCGGGAGCTGCGGGCGGAGTTCGCGCAGGCGCCCGTCTCGCTGGCGCTCTACATGGGTGCCTACCTGGTGTGGGCGGCCGAGGACCTGGTGTGGGTGCCGGCCGGTGGCCTGTACCAGCGCTTCGTCGGGTGGGTGCGGTGAGCGTTATCCGGCCCGGCGACGAGAAGTTCCACTACAGCGACGGGTCGCACCGGTGGATCCCGCCCGACCCTGACCACGACCAGGAGGTCTGGGACGAGCAGGTTCGCCAGCACAAGCAGCGTCACCTGGCCGGCGAGCGGCCACGGCTCCGGCTGCGCCGGATCTGACCGGACGGACCCTCGGGCGTGCAGGCAGAAGGCTCGGCCAGCGACGACCGGCTCGCCACCTCCAACCCTGCCGACCCCCTGTTGCCTTGCTTCCCGGACCCGCGGGATCGGCGGACCGGGGGTGGTGCCGGTGGCTGCGTTCAGCGCCTGGCAGGCTGAGCCGATGGATCAGTCCGCGTGGCCCGAGGTCGCGGCGGCCGTTGCGGCGGCTCCCTACCCGGTCGAGGTGCTGCCGGCCGACCCGTCGCGGGCGTCCGCCTGCCTGACGGCCCTGGAGATCACGGCCCGGTCGTGGCTCGGCGCGGTCGTCGCCAACACCGGGGGTCTTCTGATCGACCACGGTTGGCTGCGCATACTCGGCAGCGGACACCGCGGCCTCCCGGACGTGTACAGCGAGTCCGACCCCGGCCGTGGCCTCGTCGTCATCGGCTACGACGTGATGGGCGGCCAGTTCGCCTGGGTACATGCGCAACCCGGCGCGCGGCCGACCGTCCACTACTTCGGCCCGGACGACCTGGGTTGGCTCGACCTGGAGCAGGGGTACGCCGACTGGCTGTACGCCGTCATCGCCGGGTCGCTGACCAGCTTCTACGACAACCTGCGCTGGCCCGGATGGGAGGAGGAGATCATGGCCCTCGCCCTCGACCAGGGG
The DNA here is from genome assembly GCF_033804685.1 of Micromonospora sp. RTP1Z1. NCBI lineage: Bacteria > Bacillati > Actinomycetota > Actinomycetes > Micromonosporales > Micromonosporaceae > Micromonospora > Micromonospora sp. RTP1Z1. Next base: position 7,706 of record NZ_JAPFQV010000084.1, on the reverse strand, counting down.
ATCAGTGCCTGGCCGCCGCCTTTCACGAAGGAGGGCAAGGACCTCTCTGCCGTGTCCCGCAAGGCCATACCACTCTCCGAGGCGGTGTCGTTCTACCAGGACGCGGCCCGCCAGCTCGGCTAGATTGCCCTGGTGGCTGCGCAGCACCCAGCAGCACCGGGCGTGCCGGGCCGCAGGGGTGCCTCACCAGGTGCCGTCGTCGCCTATCCGGGCGGGGGCCCGGCCGAGCAGCAGGGTGGTCAGGGCGGCGTCGATGTCCGGGCCGAGGAACCACTCGCCGGCCTGGTCGAGAGCGAAGATCCGGCCATGCTCGTCGACGGCGATGATGCTCTCACCGCGTTCGGTGCCCAGCGGAAAGAGCCCTACGCCGAGGACCGCCCCGAAATCGGCCAGGGTGTCGGCGGTGTGGGCCGTATGGCGGGGACGGATGTTGAAACGCGAGATCCAGACCTGTTCCCCTGACCCTCTACGCCAGCCGACCAGCCCGGGGAACGCCGTGATGGTTGGCATTACGGCCGGAAACACCTGGTGGGAATGGTGTCTGCCCGTCACGGCAGTCACCTGCCGAATGGATGCGGCGGCAAGCACTTCGTCACCGAAGTGGGGTCGCCAGCCCGCGATCACCAACGCGTCGGCGACCTCCGTGGGAAAGCGCCCCGGGTCCGGGTCAACCTGAGGATCAGGGCGCTTCACCTGGGTGTAGGCAAGATCGGACCAGGGAATCGCGTTGAATCGAACCAGGAAGTTGATGCACGAGTCACAGGGAAGTTCCGCCGGTCCGGCGGCCGGGTCGTCGGGCTCGCGGATCCGGAAGAACTCGATCCGAGCGCTGCCCAGCAGGCTTTCAACGTCGGCCATGGTCAGGGGCGGAAGCCCGTCGGCCACGCGGCGGTGGTCCTGCTCGTGCAGCACATCGGAGATGACGATCATCTCGGCGTGCCGCTCGCCGCCCCGGACGAGGTGCCCGGGCGGCAGCTCGTCGAGATAAGCCTGGACCAGCGGGTGGTGCCGCAGCTCCACGTCCCCCTTGGCGCCGCGCCCGATCCAGGTCTTTCCGTCGAGGGTCAGATGAGCTGCGGCGCCCGGCGTGGGCAGTCGGGTGATTTCGCGTAGCAACTGGGCGGTCGGATCGACCGTGCGGGGAGCGCGCGGTTCGGGCGGTCGACGCTGCCGGTACATCTGCTCGACCGCCGGGAACGGCAGGCGCGGCCAGGTGGAGACGTCCCCGGTCTGCTTGTCGACGATGGTCGTCGGCAGGTCGCCGGGGAGCGCGCGCGCCTCTGGGGCGACCTGCGAGGTGATGAGGTAGCCCAGGTCGAACTCCTCGACCACCGGCGTGCACCGAAATCCCAGGCGTTCGGAGTCCCGCTGTGCCCACACTGCGGCCAGTTGCTCGGCTTGCTGACGCTCGATCACGGCCTGAAATTACCGGACCCCACGGATTCCGTGGCACCCGGTATGGTCAGCCCTACCGACGGTGACGGGGGGGGCGTTGGCCGAGAGTGTGGACCGAAACGCCAACCGCGCGCTGCGGGCGCGCTTCGACGAGGTGTACGGCCAGTACCAGCGACTTCGGTCCGGATTGGACGAACTCCAGGTCAAGCTCGCCGAGCTGCGGGTGACCGAGCGCTCCGACGACGGGCAGGTGACCGCGACCGTCGGCGCGCGGGGCGAGGTGATCAGGGTGGAGGTCGACCCCTCGGTCTTTCACGATCGCGACGCCCGGGCGTTGGGTCGGAAGATCACCACGACGGTCCACCGGGCCTCCGCAGCAGCCGTCGCCGCGACCCAGGAGCTGGTCGCCGGCTACCTGCCGGCCGGCTCGCCGTCGCTGGAGGTCCTCCGTACCAAGAACTTCGACGCTCTGCTGGGCCGCGCCGACGCCGTCCTCCAGCGTGGAGAGTGACAGCCGTGACCGACGGGCAGCTCTGGCTGGATCCTGACCGCGCCCGACGCGGCGGAGCGGACCTGACGCTCGCGGGCGAGGCGGTCGGCGCCTCCCGGCGGCAGGTGGGCGGGGCGATCGCGGGCGCGAGCGCCGAGCGGCCGTGGGGTCGAGACGACATCGGCGCGGCGTTCGAGAAGCAGTACCGCCGCTACGAGGAGACGCTGCTGCGCGCCTGGGAGATGGTCGGACGCTCTCTGGAGGGGCTCGGCGCCGACGTCACCCGATCCGTCGCCGCGACCGTGGAGACCGACGAGGCGAACGCGCGCCAGCTCGGCCGTATCCCCGATCAGCACCAGTTCCCGCACCGGCACCGGCGCTGACCTCCGGAGGATCCGCGCGTGAGCATGCTGCCCAGCCCGATCCCGCACCCGCTCGACTACTGCCCCTGGGACCTGCCCGGCTGGATCTACGAGGCACTGGACTGGGTCGTCGGGGTGGAGTGGCCCGAGGGCAACGAGCGTGCCGTCTGGGATCTCGCCGACCAGTGGTACGGCGTCGCCGCCGTCCTGGCCGGCCCGCGGGACGACGCGACCTCGGCGGCCTCCGAGGTGCGCAGCGGCTACGGCGGCATCGGCGCGGTGGCCGAGGCCTTCGACACCGCGTGGCGGCGGGTGGCCGACGGCGACGAGGCGTTGCTGCCCGTCCTGCTCGCGGTCACCGGTGAGCTGGGGCACCTGGTCGAGTCGTGCGGCTGCGACATCGAGGGCGCCAAGCTCGAAGTCTGGATCGAGTTGGGCATCCTGGTCGTCGAGCTGCTCTCGCTGGCGGTCGCGGCGGTCCTCACCGCCGGCGCCGCCTCGCCCGCGGCCGGAGTCGCGATCACCACCACCCGAATGGCCGTGCAGCAGATCTTCAAGCGGCTCATGACCCAGCTCGCCCGCAAGGCCCTGAAGGAGGGCCTGAAGGAGGCCAGCGAGCGGGTCGCGAAGGAGGTCGCCAAGAGCGGCGTACGCGGGCTGGCCCGCCGTGCCGCGCTCAGTGGGCTCGCCGAGGCCGGGCAGGAGGCCGGCGTCAGCGTCGCCACCCAGGCGTACCAGAACTCCACCGGTCGTCGGCACGGCCTGGACGTCGCGGACGTCGGCATGTCTGCGGTCGGTGGCTTCGCCGGCGGCGCGGTGGCGCCCCTCGCCGGTCTGGGTCGGCATGCGAACGGGCGGCTCGCCGAGATCGGCGAGCACTTCGGCCGTGAGATGACCGGTGAGACCCTGGCCGAGGGTGCCGCCGGCCTGGTCACCGGGCAGGGAGCGTCGGTGGAGGACCTGGCGCGGGCGGCCGTCTCCGGGGCCAGCGGCTCGGCGACCGGCCAGGCGGACACCGCCTTGCACCACCGACTGGACGGGCGGATGGCCGCACTGGCCGGCAGCGCCCTGCCGCCGATCGACCTCAGCGGTACGGCTGCCCTCGCGCCCGGCCCGGACTCATCAGGGCCGGACACGTCCGCCGAGAGCGCGCCGCGACCCGCCGCGACACCGGCGGGCGGCACCGGCCAGGGCAGCGAACCGGTCTTCTCGCAGATGTCCGGACCGCTCTCTGCCGCGACGGTCGGGACGCCATTGGCCGACGCGCCGGCCGTCCAGGACGCCTTTCGTCCTCCCGGCCCGCATCCGGCGTCTGCCACGTCCGCCTCGGTCGCCGTGGCGCACTCGTCCGTGAGCATCGAGGCGGGGGCGACACCGACCCTCTCCTCGACCGCCGTCGGCCCGAGCCTGGCGCCTTCGGTCTCGGCGTCCGTCGAGGCAGGTCCGGCGCACCTGACGGCGAACGTCGACAACGCCCCGCCGCGATCCGCGGCGACGACGGAGCCATTCGCGGGCCTGAATCAGGCCCCCGTCACCGCCGCTCTTTCGCCTGCAGCGGCGCAGGCACCAGGGCCGCAGCCGGTGACGGACGGGGCGAGGCCGGTGGGTACCGAGCCGTCTCGCACCGGCGGCAGCGATACGAGGGTTGTCGGCTCCTCGGCTGGCGCCGCGCCCCCGCAGCCCGTGCCGACCGCCGCCTCGCGACCCACCCACGTCACCGGGCCCCACCCGCCAGGTCGGGACGTGGGTCCGCCGACCTCAGGCCCAGGCCCGTCGCCGTCACCGCGATTTCCGCTGCTGGAGGCGTTGGCACCCGGGCCGGCCCGGCCGACCGACGACGCCCCGCAGGTCCTTCCCGGACCGTTCGATTCGCTGCCTCCCCGCCCCAGGACTCCGGAGCAGCTCGCTGCCCAACGAGCTGCCGACCGTGAAGGCCTGGATAGACGCCGCTACCAGAGCTACTTCGAGGCGCAGCGGGAGTGGCACGAGGACAACCGGCGTCGGGAAGCGGCTGACTGGCTCCGCGAGCGGGCCGACGAGCACGAGGAACGGGCCAGCGACTGGGCGGCCCAGGCGTTGGAACTGCGCCGGACCGGCCACGACCTTGCCGCGCAGCGGTGGCATCGTGCGGCGTTCGAGGCCAGCAAGGAGAGCTACGACCTGCGGGAGCGGGCGCGGGAAGTGCTTGCCGGATCGGTCGCGCCGGACCACGTGACAGTCGACGAAGACGCGGACTTCTACCGGATCAACGACGACGTCGCCGACCTCGCACCCGGTTCGGTCGAGACGTCCGATCGGTCGGGACTCACCGGCGACGACGGCCCACCGCCGATCGACCGCTCACGGAGGTACGGCGTCCGGGGCGGGCTTCGCCCACCGCTCGCGCTGCACCAGACCGACCTGGAACGGCAGATGCCGCGCAACCCGGACGGCAGCGTGACCCGGACCGCCGACCCCCGGCACGGCGGCTGGTTCCAGTTGGCGAACGACGGCGGCCCGCAGGCGGACGCCACCCGGGCCATCAACTGCCTGGACTGCACGCTGGCGCTCTACGACACGTGGGTGCACGGCCGGCCCCGGGTCTCCGCCCCACGTACCTTCGACAGCTACCTGGAGGGGGACGTCCGCCGTCCGGTGGGCGGCGAGGCGGACGGGCCGCGACGGGTCGAGGAAAGCACCGGCGGGCGCTTCCAGAACCTGTGCGGGGTGCCGGTCGTGACGAGCCCGTTCGCGATGCGGCAGACGGTCGAGCGTGGGTATCGCGATTTCCATGAGCAGTTGCTCACGGGTGGGCACGGCAGCTACGCGTTCCTGATCACCAGCTGGGAGGGTGGCGGCTCGCACGCGTGGGTGGCGCTGAACCAGAACGGGTCGGTGCTCTACCTCGACCCGCAGAACGGGTACGTCTGGGACCGTCCGCTCTACACGCACAGCGGCATGTCGGCTCAGGCGAATGTGGTCGGGATCGATGCGCTGGTCCTGGGCCGGGACGGCCGCCCGATGCCGCTGGCCGGTCGACCGCCGGGCGACTTCAGCGCTCTGCCCGACCCGTTGGAGCGTCCTGATCCGCCACGACCTCCTGCGCCACCACCGACCCCGCACGACACGGTGGACGACGTGCCGGATTTCAACCACGTCCACCTGCTCTGGGAGTCGGATGCCTCCGCGAGCCAGGCGCATGATCCGTTCCTCCCCGGCGCGGCGGCTGCTGACAGGTTCGGACACTTACGGAACGGCTTGTCGCCGGACGAGGCGTCGACGCTCGACGGTCTGGTCGAGCGTGCGGAGGCGGAGGCCGACCGCGTGCAGAGCGAGCTGGCCGCGATCGGGCAGCGGGTGACGGAGAGGTTGCAGCTGGAGCGGCCCGTTGAGCTTCGAGATCAGGAGTTCCGGGTCAAGAGCCCGGCATCCCTGGCCCGTAAGTTCCTGGACGAGGCTGCCGCGGTGGGTATCCCGGTCGAGGACTTCGGACGGCAGATAAACGACGTGTTGCGGTTCGCGTTCGTCGCGCCCGATGGCGAGCGGTACCGGGCGGCGGTCGAAGGTGTGCTGGCCGAACTCAGGGCAGCCGGCTTCGCGGTGCAGGACGTCGACTGCAAGAACTTCTGGCGCACGGGTAATCGCTTCTACGGTTTCAACTGCACGGTGAGGTCCCCGGGCGGGCAGCTCTTCGAGCTGCAACTGCACAGTGAGGCCTCCCGAACGGCGTGGCTTGAGACCCACCACTCCTACGAACGTCTTCGTCGCCTCGACGAGTCGCCGTCGCAGCGCGTCGAGGCCTTCCTGCGGATGCTGGCGATCAACCGGGCGCACGGGATGCCGGACGACGTTCCACGAGAGCTGTCGCTGCGGTTCCCTGCGAAGGACGCGACGTTCGCCAAGTGGATTTCGGTGAACAGCGTCGTGTGGCAGCGGTATCTGACGGAACTCCGGGCGGAAGGGCGTACCTTCGCTGACGTCGTTCGCGAGTACGGGCTCATCGCGGAGGACTTCCCGATCCCACAGGAGCTGTACGGTCGGTTGGGGGAAGCCAATGTTGACGTATTACGTGCTCTACCGCAGTGAACAGCGTGGCGAGCCGGCGGGGCTCTTCGTGGTGGAGGCCATGAACGGACACGCGATGGTGTGGGATCACCGCCGCCGGGCCTGGACCTACAACCCCGGGCTCGCCGCCCGCTTTCTCGATGACCATCGCAACTTCGACAGGTACGAGGAGGTCGACCGTCAGACGGCGGATCGGCTCGTTCCGGGACTGACCGGTGGAGTCCCGCTGCCCGACGAAGCGTCGATCCGGTCTGTCTTCCCGCAGGAGGGGGTCGGCTGATGGCGATCGGTCCCGTGGGCGCGGCGTTCGCGGGCGATCACGGCCTCGCCGTCACGTAAGCGGATTCGTCGGTAAATGCGTTGCGGGCGGGTGGAGCGTGGGTGAGGGTCCGGGCATGGCTGACGCGAGTACCACCACCGAGACCGACCAGCCCGCTCCCCAGTTCGCCTGGTCGAACATGTTCGTCCGCCCCGAGGACGACCCGCGCTCCGAGGGCGGCTACCACGACGAGCGGTCGATGCTCGTCGGGTACCTGCGCGACTATCGGCTGACCCTCGAACTCAAGTGCGCGGACCTCGACGCCGAGCCGCTGGCCCGGCGGTCCGTACCGCCGTCGAAGATGTCGCTGCTCGGCCTGGTGCGGCACCTGGCCGAGGTGGAGCGGAGCTGGTTCCGGCGGGTGATGGCCGGCCAGGACGTGCCCAGGCTCTACTCGCCGGAGGGTGAGCGCGACGGCGCGTTCGATGGCGCGGTGGGGGACCCCGCGGTGGTCGAGGAGGCGTGGCGGACCTGGCGGGCCGAGGTCGCGTTCGCGGACGAGTTGGTCGCCGCGACGGCGGATCTCGGCGTCCGGGCGCGGATGTCCGACGGGGAGGAGATCTCGCTGCGCGAGCTGCTGCTGCACATGATCGAGGAGTACGCCCGGCACTGCGGTCACGCCGATCTGCTGCGCGAGCGCATCGACGGACGGGTGGGCCAGTAGGTGACGGCATCGTCCGTGGGCACCGACGATCGGATCGAGCGGGCCCGGAAACTCTGCGATGACGCGATGTTCGCCGCCGACGCCACCGCGCTGGCGACCGCCGAGCGGACGCTCGACGCCGTCGAGGCGGATCTCGCGCTCGCCCGTGGCCGGGCGTTGCATGTGCGCTTCCTCGACGAGCGGGTCGAGGATCCGCGCGAGCTGGAGCTCTTCGAGCGGGCCGCCGAGTTGTACCGGCAGCTCGGCGACCTGCGCGGTGAGGGCGAGGCGCTGTTCCGGGCGGGCTCCGTCCACCAGGTCGTCCGCGGGGACCAGGACGCGGCGGCCCCGGCGTTCGCCCGGGCCCGCGAGCTGGCGACCCGGTCCGGTGACGGGCTGACCCTCTCGTACGTGCTGCGGCACCTCGCCTTCGTCGACGAGGCCGCCGCCGTC
>NZ_JAPFQV010000083.1:0-25833 GCF_033804685.1 Micromonospora sp. RTP1Z1 | reverse complement strand
CGAAGGTCCCGCCGAGGCTGTAGAGCAGCGTGGTCCAGAGCGTGTCGGCGAACCCTGGGGTGTGCAGCACCCGGTCGAAGTTGCTCATGGTGAATTCGCCGAGGAGCCCGGTCTTGCGCAGGGTGGCCAGGCGTACCCGCTGGAAGGCCAGCACCACGGTCCAAACGATCGGGATGCCGATCACCGCGAGCACCACGAGCAGGGTCGGGGCGACCAGCGCGAGCCCGGCGCGGGACTCGCGGCGGCGCAGGGTCAGTGGCCGGCGCCGGGGGCCGGGCCGCTCCCGGACGGGGGAGCGGCCGGCCTCCGGCGCGGTGGTGGTCAATTGACGCCCTTCTTGATCGCCTCGACGTCCTTCTTCGCCCGCGCGGCGGCCGCGGCGGCGTCGGACTTTCCGCCGACCACGTCGGCGAGCGCCTTCGGCACGGGTAGCTCACCGAGGATCGCGCCGACCAGCTTGCCCTGGCCCTGCGGCAGGCCCCAGCGCTGGAAGGTGTCCGGGCTCTTGCGCAGGGTGGCGAGGACGTCGTCGCCGTACACCGCGGAGAGCGGCTTCTTGGCGTCCACGCCGGCCTGGCTGGTGTTCCAGGCGGTGAGGAACTTCTCCTTGTCGTCCGCGGTGCCCTTGCGGACCGGGAACCGACCCTCGGGGGACATGCCGAACCAGCGCGGGTAGCCGTCGCCGAGCATGTACTCCACGAACGACTTGGCCGGGTCGGCCGCGGCGCCGTCGAGCACCGCCCACGAGCTGATCTCGCCGTACTGGGCCGGTTCGGCGCCGTTGGGTCCCTTGATCGCGGTGACGAAGCCGCTGTTCTTGGCGAGGAACGTCGGGTCCTGCTGGCACTGCGGGCAGGTCGGCTTGGCGTCGTTCCGCAGCCCGGCCAGTTCGTCGAGGATGAACGGCGACCAGATCAGCATCGCCGCCTTACCGGCGAAGTAGGTGGCCCGGGTGGTGTCCACGTCCTGCGCGCCCTTGACCGAGTTGTTGCGCATCAGGTCGCCGTAGAAGCGGAACGCCTCGACGCACTCGGGGGAGTCGAGCTTGACGGCGCCGGAGTCGTCGGTGAGCTGACAGTTGTTGGCCAGGGCGAGGTGCTCGAAGGTCTGCTGGGTGAAGACGTCGCCGGGGGAGGTGGCCGCGGTGATGCCGGCGACGCCACCGGTGTTGAGCTTCGCCGCGGCGGCGGCGATCTTCTCGTACGTGTCGGGGGCGGGCAGGCCGGCGGCGTCGAAGAGGTCCTTGCGGTAGACGAGGAGCTGGCCCCACCCGTCACTGGGGACGGAGAGCTGCTTCCCGCCGTCGGAGGTCAACTCCAGCGCCCGGGGGGAGAAGGTGTCCCGCCCCAGCTTGTCGACGATCTCGGAGTTGGCCGACTTGTGTAGCAGGTCGTTGCCGGCCAGGGTCTGGATGCCGGCGAGCGACACGGAGCCGACCACGTCGGGGAGCTTGCCGGCGGCGGCGCTTGAGGCGATGAGGGAGGGGAACTGGTCCTCGTTGATGGTGACCAGGTTGACCTTGACGCCGGTCTTGGCGGTGAAGTCGTTGATGATCGCCTTGGTCGCGGTGACCCGATCGGCCACGTCCTCCAGGCTCCACACCGTGATTTGTGAACTGTCGCTTTTCTGCTCATCGCCGCTGCAGGCAACCATTCCCACCCCGGTAAATGCCATGATCAGGGTGGTGGCCAGCAACCGCGTCGGAGGTAATGACATCGGCGGCATCCTCTCGAAGGGTACAACGTGGATTCAATACCCTTCGATTGATCAATCCAACCACATATACCGATTTATTTGGTAAGATTGGGCCCGGCACTTTCCTCGGAGCGACGCCATGGTCAACTGGGTGGTCTCGCTGGCCGGGCCCCGACGCGTCAGCCTGGAGCCCTGCCCCGCTGATCCGCTCGGCCCGGGCCAGGTTCGCGTCCGCACCTGCTACTCCGGCATCTCGGCCGGGACCGAGCTGACCCTCTACCGGGGCAGCAATCCGCGGCTCAGCAAGGACTGGGACGACGCCACCCGGATGTTCGTGCCCCGCCAGGCACCCGCCGCCTACCCCGTCGTCGGCTTCGGCTACGAGGAGGTCGGCGAGATCGTCGAGGTCGCCGCCGACGTCGCCGACCGGCGTCCCGGGCAGGTCGTCTGGGGGATCTGGGGGCACCGGGCCGAGGCCGTCGTGCCGGCCGGCGCGGTCCAGCCGCTGGCCAGCGGGCTCGACCCGCTGACCGCCGTCTTCGCCCGTCCCGGCGCGATCGCCCTGACCGCGGTGCTCGCCGGGGACCTGCACCTCGGCGACTGGGTGGGCGTCTTCGGTCAGGGGGTGATCGGGCTGCTCGCCACCCGGCTGGCCGCCCTCTCCGGCGCCCGGGTGGTCGCGGTCGACCGGGTGCCCGCCCGGCTGGACTTCGCCACCCGCCTCGGCGCCCGGCGGGTCGTCGACGCCGCCGTCGACTCCGCCGCCGCCGTGCTCCACGGAGCCACCGACGGTCGTGGCGCGGACATCTGCCTGGAGCTGTCCGGGTCGTACCCGGCGCTGCACGAGGCGATCCGCGCCACCACCCACGCCGGCCGCGTCGTGGCCGCCGGCTTCTACCAGGGGTACGCCCTCGGGCTGGGACTCGGCGAGGAGTTCCACCACAACCGGATCCAGCTGGTGGCGGCCCAGATCTCCGGGCCCACCCCGGCACCCGGCACGGCTGGCCGGTGGACCGGGCCCCGGATCGCCCACACCTTCATGGACCTGGTGGCCGAGGGCAGCGTCGACCCGCTGCCGCTGGTGAGCCACGTCGTCGACGCGGGCGCGGTGGCCGACGCGCTCGCGTTACTCGACCGCGGTGACGGTGACGTCCTCCAAGTAGTGCTGAGGTTTTGAATGGCCATTCCACTCGCCTGCCAGGAGCAACTGCTCCCGGGCGCCAGCCTGTCCGAAAAGTTCGCCCTCGCCACCACGCTCGGCTACCAGGCCATCGAGCTGCGCGGCCGCGGTGACCTCGCGTTCGCCCGGCGGCTGCCGGAGCTGCGCCGGGCCCGCGCCGACGGTGTGCTCATGCCCACCGTCTGCGTCGAGATGGACCACTTCATCGGCGACTTCGACCCGGACCGGTCAAGGGACGCGGTACGCAACCTCCGCTCCCAGCTCTCGGTGATCGCCGAGCTCGGCGGGATCGGCGCGATGACCCCCGCCGCCTGGGGGATGTTCTCCCGGCGGCTGCCGCCCTTCGAGCCGCCCCGCTCGCCCGACGGCGACCGGCAGGTCCTCGTCGACACCCTCGGCGAGTTGGGCGCGCACGCCCGCGCCGAGGGGGTCACCCTCTTCCTGGAACCCCTCAACCGGTACGAGGACCACATGGTCAACCGGCTCGACGAGGCGGTCGCTCTCTGCGCGGCCGTCGGCCTGCCCTCGGTCCGGGTGGTCGCCGACACCTTCCACATGAACATCGAGGAGGACGACGTCCCCGCCGCGCTGCGCGCCGCCGCGCCCTACCTCGGGCACGTGCAGGTCAGCGACTCCAACCGGTACCAGCCCGGGACCGGGCACCTGGACTGGCCGGCGCTGCTGGGCACCCTGCGGGACATCGACTACCGGGGGTGGCTGGCGCTGGAGTGCCGGCTGCGCGGCGAGCCCCTCGCCGCCCTCCGGCAGGCCGCGACGGTGCTCACGCACGCACGGCCGTGGCAGGCGGCGGCATGAGCGCCGGACCGGCCGGCGGGCCCGCCGGGCTGGGCGCCGCGACACGTGGCCCGGACGGCGACCCGCCACGTCGGCGGGCCGGCACGGAGTGGGCGGCCGAGCTGCGTCGGCTGGCCGTCACCACTCTCGACGGCAACTGGGAGCACGACCACACCGTGCCGTCGCGCACCCTCTACCCGCACCAGTGGAGCTGGGATTCGGCGTTCATCGCCGTCGGGCTGGCCCACGTCCGCCCCGACCGCGCCTGGCGGGAGCTGCGGACGCTCTTCGCCGCCCAGTGGGCCGACGGGCGGGTGCCGCACATCGTGTTCAACCCGGCGCTACGGGTCGGGTCGTACTTCCCGGGGCCGGACTTCTGGGACTCCGCCCGCGCCGACGGCGCCCCGGCCGCCGCCACCTCCGGGATCGTCCAGCCGCCGGTGCACGCCCCGGCGGCCTGGCTCACGCACCGCCGGGCCCCGTCGGAGGCCTCGGTGCGGGCGCTGCGCTGGCTCTACCCGCGGCTGGTCGCCCAGCAGCGGTACCTGACCGGCCGGCGCGACGTGGGCGGCGCCGGGCTGGCCTGCCTCGTGCACCCGTGGGAGTCCGGTCTGGACAACAGCCCGGCCTGGGACGCCCCGATGGCCGCGGTGCCCGCCGACGCCGCCGTCATGCGGGCGTACCGGCGGCACGACACCGCGCACGCCGACGCCGCGCACCGCCCCACGGACCTGGACTACGCGCGCTTCGTCGCGATCGTCGCCTCCTACCGGGAGGGCCGCTACGGCGACGACGGGCTGGCCGGCCGGCACCCCTTCCTGGTCGAGTGTCCGCTGCTCAACGCGGCACTCGGGGTGGCCGAGCACGCGCTGGCCCGGATCGCGTCGGTGGTCGGCGCCGACCCGGGCCCGCACCGGGACCGGGCGGCCCGGATCACCGCGACCCTGGTGGACCGGCTGTACGACCCGGCCACCGGCACCTTCCACCCGCGCGACCTGCGCACCGACCGGCTGATCCCGGCGCGGACGGTGCTCGGGCTGATGCCGCTGATCCTGCCGGACCTGCCGGCCCGGCAGGTGCGGGCGGTGCTGACCGAGGCGTGCTCGCCCCGGTTCGGCCTGGCGTCCCGGATGGACCGTCCGCTGCCCACGTACGACCGCACCGCGCCGGACTTCGAGCCGCTGCGCTACTGGCGCGGCCCGAGCTGGCTGAACACCAGCTGGCTGCTCTGGCGGGGGCTGCTCAGCCACCACCGTCACGACCTGGCCGCCGGGCTGCGGGAGTCGATGCTGACGCTGGTCGCGAGCAGCGGCTGTCACGAGTACTTCCACCCGGACACCGGCGCCGGGCTCGGCTCCCCGGCGTTCAGCTGGACCGCGTCCCTGGTGCTCGACGCCCTCGCCGAGGGCTGAGTCGCCGGCGTCGCCCCGAGGCGCGCCGGCGGGCAGGCGCCTCAGGCGATCCCGGCCGGGGTGGTGGCGCCGGCCCGCAGGGAAGCCATCGGCTCGCAGCGGCGGTTCAGCCGCTAGGCATGCACCAATGGCCTGCCCGCTCTCGCCGGCAGTCCGGGGCAGGTAGGGCTTACGGCTTCCGCTCGGCGACGTAAGAACCGCGAGCCGGCAGCGTCACGACCAGACCGCGCTCCCGAAGCAGACGGACAGCCTCCCGGACCGTTCCTCGACTGACGCCGTACTCCTGCTGTAGGTGGGTCTCGCTCGGGACTGGCTGGCGCGGCTTGAGCTTCCCGTCCTCGATCTGCTTGGCGAGGAGGTCTGCGAGCTGGATGTAGAGCGCCACCGGGGACATCTCGTCAACCATGAGCCGGACCTTATGGACGCGCAGCCTGAGCAGATCGTAGGGTACGTGCTGCACGTCTAGAACGTGCTGTACGAGTAGGACGAGCTGGACTACCCTCGGGAGGCGTCCGCAAACTCCCAACCAGGAGGGGGATCTCATGAGGCTCTGGCCGTTCAACCGCCGTCCGCGACCGGTCGACCGGACCGGCTCTGCGACCGCCTACCCGAACCGTTCCGGAGCCTCCGGTCCGCAGGCCGTCTCCGAGGTCCAGGCCCGCCGCAACACCGGCCGTCCGCATTACTGGGCAATCGAGCCGACTATGGAGTACCAACGGGCCCCGCTCCTCACCCTGGGCCAGCAGTACCGCTCTCGGGGTCGGGCCGAGTGATGGGGGAGGAGTTGCTGACGCGAGTCCCCTTCGCCGTCGTCCTCGCCTCGTACTGCATCGAGTTCCACGAGCGGAACCTGTGCGCAAAGTGCAACGACTCCGGATGTCCCCGGCTCGATGACGCCGCGTTCACCCTCGACCGCTACCGCGCCGATCGGTTGGAGCGGTACCGCCTCCGTCGAGCGCAGTAAGGGAACTCTGTCTCCGGAATCATTAGAGTCGCGTTGCTTGATCAAGGAGGGGCGTCCGGAGGGAGCCGCAGAGCGTCGCCCCGGACCGGACCTGTCGGTGTACGACGTGCGGTGTGGGTCGGACACGAGGGGCTCCTGCTCAGGGTGCAGCCGCCCGCCGACGGTGGTCGGCGGGCGGGCGGCGGTGAGGAGGTCAGGCGGTGCGGCGGTCGGCGTCCTCACCGCCCTGATCTGGCTGGCAGCTCGGCGAGGAGCTGCTCCACCCGGGTGCGGATCTCGTCGCGGATCGGGCGGACGGCCTCGACGCCCTTGCCGGCGGGGTCTTCGAGCTTCCAGTCCTCGTACCGCTTGCCCGGGAAGACGGGGCAGGCGTCGCCACAACCCATGGTCACGATGACGTCCGAGGACTCCGCCGTCTCGTACTCGAGGAGCTTGGGGGTCTGGTCGGTGATGTCGATGCCGACTTCCCGCATGGCCTCCACGGCGGCGGGGTTGACCGTCTCCGCCGGGGCGGAGCCGGCGGAGCGGACCTCGACGGCGTCGCTGGCGAGGTGGCGCAGCCAGCCGGCGGCCATCTGCGAGCGGCCGGCGTTGTGCACGCAGACGAACAGGACGCTGGGCTTGTCGGACATCAGGAGCCTTTCTGGCAGTACGGGTCGCAGGGCCGGTTCACCGGCGCCTCCGAGTGGGCCGTGGGCAGGGACCAGCGGGGGTCGCTGTTGCGGTCGAGCAGCCGGTAGCGGCCGGCGGGACGCGGCGGATTGAGCAGGGCGGCATACGACCCGTCCCGGTGCTCCGGGTTGGTGCTCATGCCCCGTGGTCGAGCGCCGGGCCGCGCTCGTCGGTCGGCACGACCACCTGGTCGGCTGCCTCCCCGGCGTCGGGGTAGAGCGCGGCCAGGAGACCGATGCCCACGGTGAGGCCGACGAGCTGCGCGACGACGAAGCCGGGCACCGAGGCGGGCGCGATGCCGGCGAACGTGTCGGTGAACGCCCGGCCGATCGTCACCGCCGGGTTGGCGAACGAGGTCGACGAGGTGAACCAGTAAGCCGCGCCGATGTAGGCGCCGACGGCGGCCGGGGCGACCGGGGCGCGACCGGAGCGGGCAAGCGCGAAGATCAGTAGGATCAGGCCGGCGGTGGCGACGACCTCGCCGAGCCAGAGGTGCCCGGCGGCGCGGTCCTTGGTGGAGAAGTCGACCGCGGCCAGGTCGAACATCAGGTTGGCCAGGATCGACCCGCCGATCGCGCCGGCGACCTGGGCCGCGACGTAACCGCCGAGGTCCCGGCCGGTCGGGCCCGTGCCGGCGCGGCGGCTGAGGAACCAGTCGGCGGCGGAGACCACCGGGTTGAAGTGGGCGCCGGAGACCGGGCCGAAGATCAGGATCAGCGTGCCGAGAGCGAACGCGGTCGCGGTCGAGTTCTCCAGCAGTTGGAGGCCGACGTCGTCGGGGGAGAGGGTGCTGGCCATGACGCCGGAGCCGACCACGGCGGTGACCAGTAGGGCGGTGCCGGTGAACTCGGCCAGCAGGCGCCGCCGGAGTGTGATGGTCATCAGTCTCTTTTCTGGCTTACGGCTTACCGAGCGGCGGCCGGCTCCACGGTGAGCAGCGCGGCGAGTTGGCGCAGGATGGCCGGCCGGACCCGGTAGTACACCCAGGTGCCGCGGCGCTCTGCGTCGACCAGGCCGGCTTCGCGCAGGGTCTTCAGGTGGTGCGAGATGGTCGGCCCGGTCAGGTCGAAAGCCGGGGTCAGGTCGCAGACGCAGACCTCCCCGCCCTCGGCGGAGGCGATCATCGACATCAGCTGCAGCCGCACCGGGTCGCCGAGCGCCTTGAACGCGGGGGCGAGCACCGCGGCGGTCTCGGCCGGCACCCGGCGCTGCACCAGCGGCGCGCAGCACGGGGCGTCGCCGTTCAGGTCGACGACGGTGAGGGGCGGCTGATTCGACATGGCTCTAGGTTGACACTCTTCTAATCAGTGTGCAAGTGTCTGATTCGACAGGCGTCAAGGCAGCGTCCTCGCGGAGGGGTCGCCTCGCCTCCAGCTCGGAGGGAACCTGCTGATGGTCGACATCACCGTCCGCCCGATGTCCCCGGCCGACGCCGAGCGGGTCCTGACGATCTACCAGGCCGGCCTGGATGGGGGCCACGCCAGCTTCGAGACCACCGCACCCACCTGGGCCGCGTTCGACGCCGGCAAGCTGCCTGCCCACCGCTTCGTGGCCGTCGACGCCGACGACCGCATCCTCGGGTGGGTCGCCGTCTCACCGACCTCGGCCCGCCCGGTCTACGCGGGCGTGGTGGAGCACTCCGTCTACGTCGACCCCGCCGCCCAGGGCCGGGGCGTCGCCCGGCTGCTGCTCGACGCCCTTATCGCCTCCACCGAGGCGGCCGGCATCTGGACCATCCAGTCCGGCGTCTTCCCGGAGAACACCGCCAGCCTGGCCCTGCACCAGCGGGCCGGCTTCCGGGTCATCGGCACCCGCGAACGGGTCGGCCGCCACCACGGCCGGTGGCGCGACGTCGTCCTGCTGGAGCGCCGCAGCCCCGTCCTCACCTGACCATTGCGGTCCCGGTGCTGAGCACCGGCGTCCGCCCTCTTGATTCGACAAATCTCTACTCAGAGGAGTTTCCTGATGAGCGCTCTGGACGAGCTGCCCGTCGTGGTGATCGGCGCGGGTCCGGTCGGCCTCGCCGCCGCCGCGCACCTGTACGAGCGCGGCCTGCCCTTCACCGTCCTGGAGGCCGGCGACACCCCCGGCGCCGCCGTACGGCAGTGGGGGCACGTGGGGGTCTTCTCCCCGTGGCGGTACGACGTCGACGCCGCCGCCCGACGGCTGCTCGACGAGGCCGGCTGGGTCGCCCCCGATCCCGGCGCCCTCCCCACCGGCGCCGAACTCGCCGCCGGCTACCTCCAGCCTCTCGCCGCGCTGCCGCAGCTCAAGCCGCACGTGCGCTACGGCGCCCGAGTCGAGGCGATCAGCCGGCTCGGCCTGGACCGGCTGCGCACCGCCGGGCGCGACGCCACCCCGTTCCTGATCCGCCTCGCCGACGGCGACGAGCTGCTGGCCCGCGCGGTCATCGACGCCTCCGGCACCTGGGGCACCCCGAACGTCCTCGGCGCCTCCGGCCTCCCCGCCCGGGGCGAGCGGGCCGCCGCGGCGTACCTGGAGCACGCGCTGCCCGACGTGCTCGGCGCGGACCGGGACCGGTTCGCCGGCCGGCACACCCTGGTCGTCGGGGCCGGTCACTCCGCGGCGAACACGCTGCTCTCCCTGGCGGAGCTGGCCGCCGCCGCATCCGGCACCGAGGTGACCTGGGCGATCCGCTCGGCGAGCCCGACCCGCACGTACGGCGGCGGCCACGCCGACGCCCTGCCCGCCCGCGGCGCGCTCGGCTCCCGGCTGCGCGAGCACGTCGACGACGGCCGGATCCGGCTGCTCACCGGCTTCTCCGTGTACGCCCTCACCCCGGCCGGGGACCGGGTCGCGGTGGTCGTGCGGCACGCCGACGGCAGCGAGGAGGCGGTCACCGTGGACCGGATCGTCGCGGCGACCGGCTTCCGGCCGGACCACTCCATCGCCGCCGAGCTGCGGCTGGACCTCGACCCGGTGATGGGAGCGACCCGCGCCCTGGCCCCGCTGATCGACCCGAACGAGCACTCCTGCGGCACCGTGCCCTCGCACGGGGTGGACCAGCTCGCCCACCCCGAGCCCGGCTACTACGCCGTCGGCATGAAGAGCTACGGCCGCGCACCGACGTTCCTCATGGCCACCGGCTACGAGCAGGTCCGCTCCGTCGCCGCCGCCCTCGCCGGCGACTGGGACGCCGCGCGCGACGTGCAGCTCGATCTGCCCGAGACGGGCGTGTGCAACAGCAAACTGGCCGACTCCGCCACCGGCGACAGCTGCTGCGGACCCGCCGCCGCCGGCTCGGTCGGTAAGGGGCTGGCCGTCGGCAGCTCCGGTGGTCTGCTATCCCCGCCGCTGAGTCTGGTCACCCTCGACGCCACCTCTGTCGGTGGTCAGACCGGTGGCTGCTGCGGCAGCTGAACGGCGTGTACGTCGCCGGCCGGTCGCCCTGGTCATCGTCGTCCGGGACACCGCGCCGCCGGGCGCGGCGGCCGTCGTGCACGCCACGAGCGACTATCGTCCGCTCATGGCGGTCGCCGGCAAGCGTTCGCTCACCGTGGTCGCCGGCTGTTGTGCGGTCGCCGCCGTCGGCATGCTCATCCGCGCGGGCCGGCGGTTTCCCTGTCCGGCTCCGGCGCCGTCTCGACCGCCAGCAGCGCCGCCGGCACCGGCTCGACCTCGACGCGGGTGTCGTGGAACGTCGGGCCGCCGCCCAGGTCGGTGTCGCGTACGGCGGTCACCGCGTTGACGGTGGCCCGGCCCGGACTCAGTCGCGCCCAGTACGCCTTGTACGTGAACGCGAGCCCGGGCCGGGTCGCGTCGTCCACGGCGACCGCCGCCAGGAACGCGCCCCGGTCGTTGTGCACCCGCACCGCCTCGCCGTCGGTCAGGCCCCGGGCCGCCGCGTCGTCGGGGTGCAGGTGCACCCGGGGCGGTCCCATCCGCCCGGCGTGCCAGGGGAGCGAGGCGAAGGTGGAGTTCATGAAGAAACGGCCCGCCGGGGCGACCAGCACCAGCGGGAAGCGCCGGGCCAGTTCCGGGTCGGCGGCCTCTACCGGTGGGGTGTACCCGACCAGCGGGTCCACCCCCTGCCGGGCGAGCCCGGGGTCGAGCAGCCGGGCCCGGCCGTCCGGGGTGGGGAAGCCGCCCTCGGCGTACGGGGCCGAGCCGACGGCGACGCCGGTGGTCCGTGCGTAGGTCCGCTCGCGCAGCTCCTCGAAGCTGACCGGCGCGTCGCGGAGCAACTGCCGGGCCAGCTCCTCGTCGCTGTCCCGGAGCCGGGGGTGGCCGAGACCCAGCGCGGCGGCGATCCGCCGGAAGATCTCGGTGTTCGGCAGCGCCTCGCCGGGCGCCCGGGTCACCGGCAGGTTGAGCGTCGTGTAGTGGTGCCCGTAGGAGGTGTGCAGGTCGAGGTGTTCGGGCTGCATGGTGGCCGGCAGGACGAGGTCGGCGAAGTCGCAGGTGTCCGTCCAGCGCTGCTCCAGCACGACGGTGAACAGGTCGGCGCGGCGCAGGCCCGCGTGCACCCGGGTCTGGTCGGGTGCGGTGGCGGCCGGGTTGGTGTTGAACACGACCAGCGACGTCACCGGCGGGTCCGCCTCGTCGGTGAGCGCGGTCGCGAGCCGGCTCATGTTGACCGACCGGGCCGGCGGCGCCGGCATGTCGGGTGGCCGGACCACCGCCTCCTCGTTGATCGGGTGGTGCCCGCCCGTCATGCAGAGCGCCCCGCCCCCTGGGTACCGGAAGTCGCCGGTGACCAGTGGCAGCGCGCAGATCGCCCGGATCGCCTGACCGGCGCCGTGGTGCCGCTGCAGGCCCAGACCGACCCGGATCGCGGTGGGCCGGGTGGTCGCGATGCGGTCGCCCAGCCGGCGTACCACCTCGACGGGCAGGCCGCACTCCGTCGCGGCCCGGTCCACCGGCCACTCGCCGAGTCGGGACGCCAGCTCCGGCCAGCCGACGGTGTGCGCCGACAGCCACGCCCGGTCGGCCGAGCCCGCGTCGAGCACGTGCCGCATCAGCCCGAGCGCCAGCGCGGCGTCCGTGCCGGGCAGCGGGGCGACGTGCTCGTCGCTCCGGGCCGCGGTGTCGGTGCGTAGCGGGTCGATGGTGACGACGTACGCGCCCCGCTGCCGAGCTTCCTGGATGAACGGCCACTGGTGCAGGTTCGTCGACAGCAGGTTGGCGCCCCACAGCACGATCAGCTTGGCGTCCACGATGGACTCCGGCTCGAAGCCGACCGAGCCGCCGTACATGGAGCGCAGCGCAGCCCGGGCGGCGGCGGTGCAGATGGTGGTCTCCAGCCGGGACGCGCCGAGGTGCGCGAAGAGGCGTGGACCCATCGTCCAGCCCTGGACCAGGCCCATCGTGCCGGCGAAGTAGTACGGCAGGATCGCCTCCGGGCCGTCCCGGTCGATGCTGGCTCGCAGCCCGGCCGCCACCCGGCCGATCGCCTCGTCCCAGCTGGCCGGCCGGTAGGAGACCGGCCCCACCCCCTTCGGCCCGGTCCGCACCAGCGGGTGGATCAGCCGGTCGGGCCCGTTGACCGCGTCCAGGTAGCGGTTGACCTTGCCGCAGAGCGCACCCCGGGTGAACGGGTGGTCGCGGTCGCCGCGCAGTGCGACCGCCCGGCCGTCCTCGACCGTGACCTGCCACATGCAGGCGTCTGGGCAGTCCAGCGGGCAGGCGCCGGGATGGGTGGCGCGGGACATGACACGGATGCTACCGACCCGGCGGCGCGTCGGACGGCACGCCGGGGACGGCGGTGCCGGGCCGGCTGCGGCAGGATGGGACCGGACATCGATCCCCGGGGAGGACACCTTGACGGTCACCGCCGACGACCTCGACGCCGCGGTGTCCACCCTGGACGCCGCGCTCGGCCCGGCCACCGGTGCGGACTGGTCGCTGCCGGCAGGCCCGCTGGAGTGGGACTGCTGGCACACCGCCGAGCATCTGGGCGACACCCTGCTGTCGTACGCGGCGCAGTTGGTGGCCCGCCCCGACGGCCGGTACGCCCGCTTCGCCGCCGTCGCCGACCGGGACGCCTCGGCCGGCGAGGTGCTGGAGTTCTCCGACGCCGCCGGCCGGCTCCTCGCCCTGGTGGTCCGGGCCACCCCGTCGAACGTCCGGGCCTTCCACCCGAGTGGTCGTGCTGATCCGGAGGGGTTCGCCGCGATGGGCTGCGTGGAGACGCTGCTGCACGGCGAGGACATCGCCCGGGGGCTGGGCGTGGCCCTCGATCCGTCGCGCCCGCTCTGCGCCCGGGTGGTCGCCCGCCTCTTCCCCGACGTGGCGGCCGGGCTGGCGGACGTCGACCCGTGGGCCGCCCTGCGCTGGTGCGCCGGGCGGGTCGAGCTGCCCGGCCGTCCGCACCGGGACCGCTGGCAGTGGCGCGGCGCGCCCATCGGCGGCTGACCCGGCCGTCGGCCGCTCCGGCGGCACGCCCGGCAGCTGGAGCCGGGCGCCGCAGTCGAACCCGAGGGAGGGCCGTGCCCGAGATCGACAAGGTCGCCTGGATCCGGATCGAGGACGGCCGCATCCTCAGCACCCGCTCTCGGGGCAGGCACGTCTGGTACCTGCCCGGCGGCAAGCGGGAGGCCGGCGAGACCGACCTGGACACCCTGGTCCGGGAGATCACCGAGGAGCTGGGCGTCGCGGTGCTGCGGGAGTCGGCCGTCCACGTCGGCACCTTCACCGCGCAGGCGCACGGGCACGCGGCCGGCACGCTGGTGCGGATGACCTGCTACGCCGCCGACTACCGGGGCGAGCTGCACCCGGAGAGCGAGATTGAGGAGCTGGCCTGGCTCGGTTACGCCGACCGGTACCGGGTCTCCCCGGTGGACCAGCTCATCTTCGACCGGCTCCGGGCCGAGGGCATGCTCCGCTGACTGTCAGCCCGGCAGCAGCCGGGCGAGGGCGCGCAGCGCCGCGCGTACCGTCGGGTCGTCGGCGCTGAGGCTGACCCGCAGGCCGGCCGCGGCCCCGCGCCGGGCGGCGAACTCGTCGGCGCCGGCGACCGCGACGCCCCGGCGGCGGGCGAGCGCGATCGCGGCGTCCGCGTCCGGCCCCAGGCGTACCCAGGCGAAGGGCGCCGGCCCGGTGGCAGCCACCCGGTCGCCGAGCAGCTCCCGAGCCAGCGCGGCGCGTTCGGCCAGCTCGGCGGCGCGGACGGCGGCGAGCTGGTGCGCCGCCCCGCCCAGCACGAGCTGGGTGGCCACCTCGGCGACCAGCGGTGCGGGTGCCCAGGCGAGTGCCCGGGCGGCCGCGCGCAGCGGCTCGGCGAGCGCCGGCGGGGCGTACCGGTAGCCGATCCGCAGGCCCGGGGCGAGGGTCTTGGTGATGCCGGTGAGGTGGACCGTGCGGGGGTGCCAGGCGGCGACCGGCGGCGGTCGGTCGGGCAGCAGCGCGCCGAACGGATCCTCCTCGATCACGGTCAGGTCGTGGCCGGCGGCGACGGCGGCGATCTCCCGGCGGCGCTCGGCCGGCATGGTGAGTCCGGTCGGGTTGTGCAGGGTGGGATGCAGGTGCAGCGCGGCCACCCGGCGTCGAGCGCAGAGCCGGTCGATGGCGTCCGGGCGGGGCCCGGCCGCGTCGCTCGGCACGGTGGCCAGCTCGATCCGGAGCAGCCGGGCGGCGGCGAGCAGGCCCGGGTTGGTCAGCTCGGTGGTGACCAGCACGTGCCGGGGCTGGGCGAGCGCGGCCAGCGCGGCGGCGAGTCCGTGCTGGCCGCCGGCGGTCACCTCGACCTGGTCGGGCGCGGGGTGCCAGCCGCCGTGGGCCATCCACCGGGCGCCGGCGACGCGGTGCCGGACCGCGTCGGCGTCCTCCCCGCCGACGGCCAGCGGGTCGGCGGCGATCCGGTGCAGGATCGGCGCGACCGCCCGGTGCACCGGCCCGTGCCCGGGCGGATGTACAGCGGCGACATCGAGCACCGGCGCGGTGGTGGGCGCGGTGGCGGCGGTGGCCGGGGTGACGAAGGTGCCCCGGCCGACCTCGCCGGTGAGCAGCCCGCGCCGCGCGGCGACCTGGTAGGCGCGGCCGACGGTGGCGATGGTGACGCCGAGCCGCCGGGCCAGCTCCCGCTGCGCCGGCAGCCGGTCGCCGGCGGTGAGCCGGCCGGCGGCGATGTCCGCGCCGATGGCGTCGGCGAGCGCGAGGTAGCGGGGCCCGGCCCCGGACGGCCCAGCGGGCTCCCAGATTGTCACCGTGACAATCTAGTCGCCGTGCGGGCCGGCCGACGTCCGATTGTCACCGTGACAATCTGGGCCGCCGGCTTTCCCGGGTACGTCGTCGACGCTGCCCCCATGACCGTCACCTCCGCCGCCCTGTGGCGGCACGCCACCTTCCGTCGGCTCTGGCTCTCCGACGCGGTGAGCACTCTTGGCACCCACGTCACCACGCTGGCGCTGCCGCTGGCGGCGCTGACCGCGCTCGGCGTCGGGACGACCGGGGTCGCCGCGCTGACCGCCGCCACGACCCTGCCGTACCTGCTGCTCGGCATCCCGGCCGGCGCGATCGTCGACCGGCTGCCACGCCGCGCCTTGCTGGTCGGCGCCGACCTGGCCCGGGCCCTGCTGCTGGCCAGCGTGCCGCTGGCCTGGGCGGCCGGGCTGCTCACCCTCGCCCAGCTCGTCGCGGTGGCGCTGCTGGCCGGCTGCGCCACGGTGCTCTTCGACGTGGCCTACTTCGCGGCGGTGCCGGCGGTGGTGCCGGCCGGGCGGCTGGCCGACGCCAACGCCCGCCTCGAGGCGACCCGGGCGGTCGGGCAGACCGCCGGACCCGGCCTCGCCGGCCTCCTGGTCGGCGCGCTCGGCGCGCCGGTCGCCCTCCTCGTCGACGTGGCCAGCTTCGTCGCCTCGGCGCTTTTCCTCGCCGGTACGCCCAGGCTGACGCCGCGGCGGGCCACCGGCGCGGGCGGCGTGTGGCGGGACGCCGCCGGCGGCGTGCGCTTCGTGCTCCGCGACCCGGTGGTACGGGCGCTGACCCTCTGCTCCGGCCTGACCAACCTCTGGCACGCCGGCTTCGTCGCCATGCTGCTGGTGTACGCGGTCCGTGAGCTGCGCCTGCCCGCCGCCGCGGTGGGGCTGCTGATCGCCGGCGCCAACGTCGGGTACCTGCTCGGCGCGGCGGTCGCCGGCCGGGCCCGGTCGCGCCTCGGCGTCGGGCGGGCCATCGCCGCGGCGGCGGTGCTCCAGGCCGGCGCGGCGCTGGTGCTGCTGCCGCACCCGCTCTGGATCGGTGCGGGGCTGGCGGTGAGCGCCTTCGCCAGCGGCCTCTACAACGTCAACGCGGTCAGCCTGCGGCAGGCGGCCACGCCCGGCGAGATGCTGCCCCGGATGACCGCCACCAGCCGGTTCTTCATCTGGGGGACGATGCCCCTCGGCGCGGCCCTCGGCGGGGCGCTGACCGGTCTGCTGGGCGCGCCGGCGTACCTCGCGTCGGCCTCGGTGGGCATGGCCGCGGCGGCGCTGCTCGTCCGCTGGTCGCCGGTCTGGCGGACCGTCGAGATTCCCGCGCCGGACCGGCCGCCGGTCCCGGTCGGGGCCGTGCCCGCCGGGCGGTGAGGCGACCGTTTGGCGGCGCCGGCCGGGGGTAACCGCGTGACCGGCTCCGGCCTGCGCGGCCGGCGACGACAGGAGGGCGGCGTGCAGTTTCCCCGATTCGTCGAGGCGGTGTCCCGCCGGTCCGAGCTGCCCACCGGGCAGGCCGCCATGATCTCCCGCGCCACCCTGCAGACCCTCGCCGAGCGGGTGACCGGGGGCGAGGCGGACGAACTCGCCGCCCAGCTGCCGGACGAGCTGAGCGCGTACCTCACCGCCCCGGCCGGCGATGGTGGCCCGACCGCGGGCACGGTCGCGTTCCTGTACCGGGTGGCTGACCGGGCCGGGGTCGACCCGGCGGTCGCCGAGGTGGGGGTGCGGGCGGTCCTGACCACCCTGCGCGAGGCGGTCACCGTCGGCGAGTTCCAGGACCTCATGGCCCAGCTGCCGAAGGGTTTCGACGCAATGGTCGACCCGATCCCCCGACCGCCGTACGGCGGCTGACGAGGCGGGGTGGACCGTCAGGACGGGTCGGCGAGGTCGGCGGCGGACGGCTCCTCCGGCTCGGCGACCCACGCGGAGAAGACCGGCACCCCGTGCCACAGGCCCACTCCGTCCCGCCGCTCGTCCGTGGCCACCGCCAGCACCGCGTACGGGTGACCGAAGCGCAGCTCGGCGGTCCGGGCCCACCCCTCCGGCGGCAGGCTGGCCACGGCGAACGCGCCGGTCACCGCGGCCGCCTCGAAGCCGTACCGGCCGAACCGGGCCATCGCCGCCTGCCGGGCCTCGGCCTGCGCGTCGGCACCCGCCACCGCCCTGACCGCCGCCGGGAAGCCCAGCCGGGATCCGGTGAGGTCGTGCTCGCTCCGCGCCGACCAGCAGGGCAGCACCGCCGCGTGGCGCTCCTCCCGGCCGTCCCGGGCCCGGGTGCGCACCCGCTCCTCCCGCAGCGTCCACAGTGCCGTTTCGCCCAGCGGCAGGTCGAACAGCGACCGCCGGCCCGGCTCCGCCCCGGCCACCGCCGCCGCGCCGAGCCGGTACGCGGCGGCCAGCACGTCACCGGCCGCCACCTCGGGGGCGGCCGCCACCGACACCACGGCGAGCCCCGCCCGGCCACCCTTCGTGGCCGCCGGCTGGGCCGTCGACATGTGCACGATCACCTCGCCGGCCCGATCGGTTGTGGCGATCCAGGACCGGTGGCCACGCTTGGGGGAGCGCAGCACCCGGGTGAGCGAACCGGCCCAGGGGCTGGCCGACCCGAGGTCGGCGGCGGGGGCCAGGTCGAACGGCTCCGCCCAGGAGATCCGGGTGGCCAGGGCGCTCGCCAGGGCCAGCACCACCTGCGGCGAGACCTGCAGCGGGAACCGGTCGATCAGCCCGAGGGTGTGCTCGCGGGCCCAGGCGTCCAGCGCGTCCTGCGTTGGCAGTGGCCCGGTCGCGGTCCGCGGCGGCAGGCCGGCGTACCAGTCGGCGAGCCCGGGCGGGTCGTACCCGGCGCGGTGCCAGACGGCGGTCGCGGCGGGTACCAGCGGGTGCGGCTCGGCCAGCATGGCGGCCGCCGTCGCGGCGGCGTCCGAGGGGTCCATGCCGAGCACGTCCGCCAGGGCGTCCCGCTCGGCGCCGGTCGCCGCCGGTCCGCAGAGCGCCAGCAGCAGCCACGCGCCGAGCGGGGAGGCGACGTGGTGGCCGGGGTCGACGGTGGCGTGCAGGCGTTCGGCGTACCGGGCGAGGGGCTCCTGGAGGCTCGTCATGGCTCCACTCTGCCCACCGCCGGCCGATTCGGCACGCCCACCGGGTACGTCAGGACCAGAGCTCGAACGGCTCGTCGATGTCCTCGCCGGCCAGGAAGGGGGTGAGCAACGCCGGTAGGCGCCCCGGGTAGAAGCGCTCCGGGCTGGCCACGATCTCGGCGACCGGCCACCAGCGGAAGCCGAAGTAGTCCTCCACCTCGTAGTCGAGCCGATCCGTCTCGTCGACCGCCGGGCCGCGGCCCGGCACCCGCACCGGCACGACCACCTCGTCCTGCACGTGCCGCAGCTGCCGGTGAATGAAGCTGGCCCGCCGGCGCCAACGAGGCACGCCGACCTGGTCCGGCCCCACCCGGATCCCGGTCTCCTCGCGCAGCTCCCGCACCGCCGCGTCGAGGTACGTCTCGCCGGGGTCGAGGCCGCCGCCCGGCAGCTCCCACCAGGTGCCGAGTCGGGGGTGGTCCGGGTCGCGGGTGTGGAAGAGCAGCACCCGCTCCTCGGCGTCGAGCACCACCACGCGGACCGCGCGGCGTTCCAGGACCGGTAGGTCCCGAGGCAGTTCGTCGGTCATGGGTTCCCTCCCCAGGGTCACGTGTTTCGTGTCCACCCTGCCACGATGGCTGTCATGTCCCAGCTTTTCGGTGAGGTGGCCGGCAGCTACGACGAGGCGCGTCCGGGCTACCCACCGGAGATCGTCGAGGCGATCCGCAGGTACCACGGCGGGGTGCCCGCCCGGCTGGTCGAGGTGGGCGCCGGGACGGGCCGGGCCACCGGGATGCTGCTCGGGTTGGGCGCGCCGATGATCTGCGTGGAGCCGGACGCGCGGATGGCCGCGCTGCTGGCGGCCCGGTTCCCCGGGGTCGAGGTGGTGGTGGCGCCGTTCGAGGAGTGGACGCCGCCGCCGGGCGGGGCGCCGGCGCTGGCCTGCGCGATGGCCTGGCACTGGTTGGACCCGGAGACCCGCAACCGCCGGGCGTACGACGCGCTGACCCCGGGCGGCACCCTGGCCGTCTTCGCGCACCGCTACGCGTACGTCGACCCGGCTCACGCCGCCGCGATCCACGCGGCGTTCGAGTCGGTGGACCCGGCGCCCCACCGGGACCGTTCCGACGACTGGTTCCACGCCGACGTCGCCGGCAGTGGTCTCTTCACCGACGTCCGTTCGGTGGTCTTTCGCCGCGCGGTGCCGCTGTCCGCAGCGGCGTACCAGGCGCTGGTCAGCACGTTCTCCCCGCAGCAGAAGCGGCCGCCCGAGCTGCGGGAGCGGGTGCTGGCGGCGGTCGGCGCGGCGGTCGACGGGTTCGGTGGGACCGTCGTGCTGGACCTGCGCACCACGCTGGTCCTGGCCCGCCGCCCGGCCTGACCGGGGCAGGTCAGCCCGGCTCGCCGACCAGCTGCGCGCGCCGCAGCCGCACCGCGGTGCCGCGGCGCAGCGAGTTGGGGATCTCGGCGATCGCGTCCACCCGGTCCACCAGCTCCCGCAGCCGGGCGCGCGGCGCGTCCCCGTCGACCAGCACGTCGTAGGAGATGCCGGTGGAGGTCGCCGGGTCGCCGTCGAAGTCGCCGTGCACGGTCACCTCGACCCGGTGCAGCACGATCCCGGCCGCTCGGGCCTCCCGGAACAGGTCGTTGGAGACGCAGCCGGCGACGGCCAGGTGGAGCAGTTGCCCGCCGTTGAACCCGTGCCCGTCCCCGCCGGCGTCCGCCGGGCGGTCCACCACCAGCGTGCACGCCCCCGCCGAGCCGATCGCCGCCGGCCGGCCGGGCAGGCTGCGCGTCCGCACCTCGAAGGTCATCCCGACCACCTCCGCTTCGATCAGACCGAGTCAACCATCCACCGGTGGGGTCCGCCCTCGCCGGTTCAGTCCGAACTGGCGTCGATCACCGGGCCACGTCGGGCGGCAGCGGAAGGCGACGCCTCCGCCGGACCTCCACCGCAGTTCGCCGGGCGGCGGCGCGCGGGCCCTCGGCCCGGAGGATAGGCTGCCGGCCGTGGCAGGTCTGTTGAGGAATGTGGCGTCGCGGCTCGGCCGGATGACCGGGGGCACGGCGACGCCGACCCGGACGCCGGGTCCGATCCCGGCGCAGGTCGCGCGGCGCCGCCAGGTGTCCGCGCTGCAGCGTCGCCAGCTGGCGTACGCCCCGGAGCTGGACGGGCAGGCCGACCCGGGGGAGATCGTCTGGACCTGGGTCCCGTACGAGGACGACCCCCGTCAGGGCAAGGACCGCCCGGTGCTGGTGGTGGGCCGGCAGAGCCGGACGCTGTTCGGGCTGATGCTCTCCAGCCAGAGCGAGCGGGACGGTCAGCGGCACTGGTTGGCGCTCGGGCCGGGCGCGTGGGACCACGACGACCGCCCGAGCTGGGTACGCCTCGACCGGGTCCTCACCATGCGCGAGGACAGCATCCGCCGCGAGGGCGCGGTGCTGGACCGGCCCCGGTTCGACCGGGTGGGCCAGGCCCTGCGCGCCGGCTACGGCTGGCGCTGACCCGGCGGATAACCGCTCGCCGCCCGGCGAGAGAAGTGGCAGGGTGACGCCGTGACCGTCGTGGACGACCGGCTTGCCGGATGGCTGGCGGAGGATTTCGGTCTCGCTCTCGTCTCCGCCGAGCTGGTGCCGTACGGCGCGGACGACGCGGCGCGGCTGTGGCGGGCCACCACCGCCGACGGCGGCCAGTGGGCGGTCAAGCTGAGCGGCGGCGGTACCCAGGCGGGGCTGCTCGTCACGGCCCACCTCGCCGGGCAGGGCGTGCCGGGCATCGCCGCGCCGCTGACCATCGGGGGCGGTGGGCTGTGCGGCGTCCACGAGGGACGACGGCTCTCGGTGGTGCCGTGGCTTCCCGCCGACCGGGCGCTCGACGGCGGGATGAGCGCCGCCCACTGGCGCACGTACGGCGAGGTGCTGGCCGCGACCCACGGCGTCGCGCCCACCGACGAGCTGGCGGCGCTGTTGCCCCGGGAGGACCACACCCACGCGGCGGTGGGCGCGGCGACCCGGGAGACGGACCGCCGGCTACGGGCCGTGGACGGCTCGGCCGACCGGTGGACCCGGGAGGTGGCGGCCCGCTGGCGGTCGGCCGCGAAGGACGTGGCGACGCTGCTCGACCGCGTGGACCGGCTCGGCGCGGAGTTGCGGGACCGGCCGGCGGAGCTGGTGGTCTGCCACGGCGATCCGCACCTGGGCAACCTGCTGCTCGCCCCGGACGGGCGGGTCTGGCTGATCGACTGGGACGACGCGGTGCTCGCGCCGCGGGAACGCGACCTGATGTTCGTGGTCGGCGGGGTGCTGGCGTTCGCGCCGGTGACCGCGGCCGAAAAGGCGGCTTTCTTCGCCGGGTACGGACCGGTGGACCTCGACCCGGTCCGGCTGGCCTACCACCTCGGGGTGCGGGCGCTGGACGACATCGGGAGCTGGGCGCGTGACGTGGCCGACGCCGACCGGCCGGAGGCCGAGCGGGTCCGCGCGCTGAAGATCGTGGACGGGCTGCTGTCCCCGGTCGGGCTGGTCAGCCTGGCCCGCCGGGCGCTGCGCGACCTGGGCCGCTGGGACTGATCGACCGGTCAGCGCTCGGCGAGGTACGGGGTGTCCACCAGTTGTCGGGCCGGTCGGGCCGCGGCCACGCTCTTCGCCTGGTACATCGCCGCGTCCGCCCGGCAGAGCGCCTCGGCGAGCTGGGTCGGCCCGTGCACCGGGGCGAGCCCGACGGAGGCGGTCACCCGCACGGTGCGGCCGCCGAGGGGGATCGGCGCGGCGAGGGCCTCGCCGAGCCGACGGGTGGCGTGCTCGATCCACCGCCGGTCCACCGTCGGGCTCATCAGCAGCCCGGCGAACTCGTCGCCACCGAGCCGGGCGACCAGGTTGTCCCCGGCGAAGGCGGCGAGCCGCTGGGCCACGCTGATCAGCACCTGGTCGCCGGCGGCGTGTCCGTACCGGTCGTTGACCTGCTTGAAGTCGTCGAGGTCGAGCACCACGGCGATCAGCGGCTGACCGGCGGCGTCGGTGAGCAGGGTGGCGGCGAGCCGGTAGAAGGCCCGCCGGTTGGGCAGCCCGGTCAGCGGGTCGTGACTGGCGGCGTGCCGTTCGGCGGCCAGCTCGGCCTGCAGGAGCCCGATCTCCGCCTCCGCGCGCAGTGCCCGGCGACGCAGTTGCCAGACGGAGACGAGGGCGCCGGCGGCGGAGACACCGGAGGCGACGGTCATCGGATCCGGCACGAACCCTCCCTCGCCACAGCCGTCGGTCTCCCCGGGCGGCGCCTCCACTGCCCGTCCCGTGCCCGTGTTTTCGCTGGTCGGCACGGGGCGCGAGGTAACCCAAAGTGAACGGATGGGTACACCGCACGTGCGTTATCATGCCCACTGTCCAATGCAGATGCAATAGCAGATGCACGTGCACCCCCGCCCTCTGTCGACACACCACCCCGTCGCCACCACCGCTCCTCCCGCGGCATCGGCTGGCTCTGGCACAGAAAGACGCCCCATGCAGCAGCCTCAGAACGGCGTACCCACCAGTCAGCTACCGCCGCTGCGCTGGCAGAAGAGCCGCCGCAGCAACCCGAGCGGGAACTGTGTCGAGCTGGCCGAACTCCCGGACGGCGCCGGCGTCGCGCTGCGCAACTCCCGGCACCCGGAAGGCCCGGCGCTGATCTACACGGTGGACGAGATCACGGCCTTCGTGCTCGGTGCCCGGGACGGGGACTTCGACGACCTCATCGCCGGACCCCCATCCCGCCGGCGGGACTGATCGGCCGTCCGGAGGAGTTCACCTCACTCCCGGCCCATGGCATGCTTACGCGTCGGCCGGACTGGGGCGTTCGGTCGGCGACAGTCGGCATCCGAAGGGGGGCCACGTGACGATGGTTCCCGGCGAGGACGGCCCGGCCACCGGTCCGACCGTGCTGCGCATGCTGCTCGGGGCGCAGCTGCGGCGGCTCCGCGAGGGTGCCGGCGTCACCCGGGAGGGCGCCGGCTGGGAGATCCGGTCCTCCGAGTCGAAGATCAGCCGGATGGAGCTCGGCCGGGTCGGCTTCAAGGAGCGTGACGTCGCCGACCTGCTCACCCTCTACGGCGTCTCGGCGACCGACGAGCGCGCGGCGCTGCTCAAGCTGGCCCAGGACGCGAACAGCCCCGGTTGGTGGCACCGGTACGGCGACGTGCTGCCCACCTGGTTCCAGTCCTACCTGGGGCTGGAGGCTGCCGCCGCGCTGATCCGGACGTACGAGCTGCAGTTCGTCCCGGGCCTGCTCCAGACCCCCGAGTACGCCCGCGCGGTCATCCTGCTCGGCCACCGCGGCGCCGCCCCCGAGGAGGTCGACCGGCGGGTCAGCCTGCGGATGGAGCGCCAGGAGCTGCTGCGCCGCACCCGGCCTCCCCAGCTCTGGGCGGTCGTCGACGAGGCCGCCCTGCGCCGCCCGATCGGCGGACCGCAGGTGATGCGCGGGCAGTTGGACGCGCTGATCGAGGCGACGGCCTCGCCGCACGTCCGGCTCCAGATCGTGCCGTTCGCCGCCGGTGGGCACGCCGCCGCCGGCGGCGCCTTCACCATCCTGCGCTTCGGCGACCAGGACCTCCCGGACATCGTCTACATCGAGCAGCTCACCAGCGCGATCTACCTCGACAAGCGCGACGACCTCGACTACTACGCGCAGGCCATGGAGCGGCTCTGCGTGGAGGCCGCGCCGCCGGAGCGGACCCCCGAGCTGCTCGGCCGCATCGCCGACGAGCTGTACCCGCGCTGACCGTTCCCGGGTCACCGGGCCCGCCGTCGACCACCGGCCGCGTGGCCGGGGTCACCCGCGCGACCCCCGGATCACCCCATCGTGGGCCACCCGGTGCCGAACCGGGCACCGGGTTGGGGGCGGTGGCGGTGGGCAGGCAGACTAGGGCACCATGTCGCCGTTCACGCCCACGCTGCGGCTGCACGATCGGTACGTCCTGCGCGAGCGCATCGGCCTCGGCGGGATGTCCGAGGTGTGGCGCGCCGACGACGAGGTGCTGCACCGCCCCGTCGCGGTCAAGGCCCTCGCGACGCAGCTCGCCGCCGACCCGCAGCTGCGCGCCACCATCCAGCGCGAGGCCCGGGCCGCGGCCCGGCTCACCCACCCGAACGTCACCCAGGTGTACGACTACGGCGAGGCGACCCTGCCCGACGGGTCGGTGGTGCCGTACCTGGTGATGGAGCTGGTGGAGGGGCGCAACCTGGCCGACCGGCTGGCCGCCGGCCCGCTCGCCTGGCCGGAAGCCGTCCGGGTGGCCGGTCAGGTCGCCGCCGCCCTCGCGGCCGCGCACCGGATCGGCGTGGTGCACCGGGACGTCAAGCCCGGCAACGTGATGCTCACCGAGACCGGCGCCAAGGTGCTCGACTTCGGCATCGCCACGCTGGCCGGGCCGCGCCACCCCCTCGCCGGCCAGACTGGCGAGCTGATGATGGGCACCCCCGCCTACTTCGCCCCCGAGCGGATGACGCCCGGCCCGGCCAACCCGGCCAGCGACGTCTACGCCCTCGGCGCGCTGCTCTACCGCACCCTCACCGGGCGGGCCCCGCTGCCCGTGCAGACCTGGGAGGACGTGCTCGACGTGCAGGCCCGACACACCCCGGTCCCGCCGCTGCGCGTCCCCGGGCTGCCGGCCGACATCGCCGAACTCACCCTGGCCTGCCTGTCGCCGGACCCGGCCCGCCGGCCCACCGCCCTCCAGCTCGCCACCCGGCTCGGCACCGGCCAGCCGGCCGACCCGCCGACCGCGATCCTGCCCATGGTGAGCCGGCCCGAGCACCCGCCGACCCTGATCGAGCGGGCGCCCGCCGCCGTCCGCCCGGTGCCACCGGCGGTGCCGCAACGGCCGCCGGCCCGGTCGAACCGGCTGCTCGGCGTGCTGGTCGCCGCCGGTGTCGCGCTGCTGCTCGGGCTGGTCGGCATGCTCGCGCTCGGTGACCGGTCGGGGAGCCCGCCGGCCGCCGACCGGACCACCGGGTCCCCGGTCCAGGAAGCCACCGCGGAGTCGTCCAGCCCACCCGAGCCGGCCAGCTCCGCGCCCTCCACCGCCCGGCCGGCGCCGGTCACCCCACGCCAGCTCGCGGCCGCGTTCGCCGAGGTGCTCGCCGAGGCGGAGGCCCGGGGCGAGATAGACCCGAGGACCGCCAGGGACCTCCGGGAGAAGGCCGCCGAGCTGGACCGGGGCAAGCCCAAGGACCGCGCCAAGCGAATCGCCGACCTGGGCGAACGCATCACCGAGGCGGCGGACGACGAGCGAATCGGCAGCGACACCGCCGCCCGCCTGCAGGAGCTGCTGGCCGCGTACGCGCAGCTCCGGGGTGGCCGCGGCGACGAGGGCTGAGCCGGCTCAGCCGAGCCGTACCGGGTCGCCGACGCCGACCGGGCCGGGCGTGCGGGTACCGCGTCACCTCGGCCTCGGTGGGGGTGTGGCCCTCGGGGAGGGGACACTTTCCCGGGGTTGTGCGGATCTTGGGTCCGTGTCCGGTTGCCCCCGGGCGGGTGAACGGCAGGGCTTCATCCCGTGCGAGGTGCACACCCGGGTGTCCGGTTTCTGGGTGTGACCGGTGGCATGCTGGCGGCGGAATGGTGGGGGGCCGGGGGTCGTTACATATCGCGTACGACCGAGTACCTGGCCCGCTCGATGGGCTGGTGGACGGGCCCCGGAATGATGGCGGGCCGGCGGTCGTTACACATGGTCCCGGCGCCGTGAAGAGGCCCCCGCCCCGCGGTTGACATCGGGCAGAGACTTTCCCCCTTGAAACTTTGGGCGCCTGACGGTGCTTGTGTCCTGCTGACCCCCGTCGGCGGTGACGCCAACCCCCGAATGGAGCTTCGTGATGAACTCGATTCTGCGTAAGAGCGTGCTGGGTGTTGCTG